>WRFK01000118.1 GCA_009778835.1 Spirochaetaceae bacterium | reverse complement strand
GCAAGCCGCGCAAAAAGTGATTTCCTCTCCAACATGAGTCATGAAATGCGCACCCCAATGAACGCAATTATCGGAATGACCTCTATAGGAAAAAAAGCCAATGATATAGAACGAAAAGATTATGCCTTTGGTAAAATAGACGATGCTTCCAACCATTTGCTGGGAGTTATAAATGATATTCTGGATATGTCCAAGATCGAGGCCAATAAATTCGAACTTGTTCCTGTGGAGTTCAGATTTGAAAAAATGCTCCAGAAAGTGGTGAGTGTTATTTCTTTTAAGGCCGAAGAAAAACAACAGGTTTTTACGGTGCACCTGGACAAAAATATTCCTTCTCCGCTGTTGGGAGATGATCAGCGCCTTACTCAGGTAATCACAAACATTATGAGTAACGCAATAAAATTTACGCCTCATGAAGGGGTTATTAATCTAAAAACAGCTCTGGAAAATGAAGATAACGAAATCTGTACCATTAAGATTATGGTGCAGGACTCGGGCATTGGTATTAGCCCGGAACAGCAAGCCAAATTATTTACTTCTTTCCAGCAGGCAGAAAGCAATATATCCCGTAAATTCGGAGGCACTGGTCTTGGTCTTGCCATTTCAAAACGGATCGTGGAAATGATGAACGGTAAAATTTGGGTAGAATCAGAAATGGGCAAAGGAGCAGCTTTTATATTTACTGTTCAGCTTAAAAAAGTTGCGGAAACAAAAGAAGGGCTTCTAAAGCCCGGGATCAATTTCAATACAGTTCGTACTCTCATAGTTGATGCTGATAAGGGTGTCCGGGAGTATTTTATGGATATTGCAAGCAGAATAGGGTTTTTCTGCGATTCTGTGGCAAATGGGGAAGATGCCCTGTCAAATATAGAAAAACACGGTGCTTATGATATTTATTTTATAGACTGGAAAATACCGGGTATGAGCAGTATTGATTTGACCCGCTTTATTAAAGAATCACATCCGGATAAATCGGTGGTAATAATAATGGCATCGGATTCGGAGCGGAGTGCTCTGGAGAAGGATGCAAAAGAGGCAGGGGTGGAAAAATTTATTTCAAAGCCGCTCTTCCCTTCGACCATTGCCGATCTTATAAGCGAATGTTTGGGCAGTGATAATATCCCTGTACCCGGTGATGACAAGGAAATTCCTTCTTTAAAAGGATATCGTATCCTTATTGCAGAAGATGTAGAAATCAATCGGGAAATTGTCATGACTCTGCTGGAACCAACGGAGCTTGGAATAGACTGCGCTATAAATGGTGTTGAAGCGGTAAATATGTTCATAAAAGATCCAGACCGTTATCATATGATTTTTATGGATATGCAGATGCCTGAAATGGATGGCCTGGAAGCCTCCAGACGTATCAGGGCTTTTGAAAAAAAAGCGGAAATTTACGGTATTCCAAGGAATCCTGTACCTATAATAGCAATGACTGCAAACGTATTTACCGAGGACATAAAAAGATGCAAAGAGGCAGGGATGAATGGGCACATGGGTAAGCCTCTGGATATGGAAGAAGTTTTTACGAATCTGAAGGAATATCTTATAAAATAGGGGTACTCTTCATGCGAAGAGGGATTGGCTTTTCCGAAGCGCTTTTTTACCCCGGAGCTGTCCGAGAAGTATGATTTTTAATTTTTCTTTTATAAAAATTAAAATCGATTGCTAACAATTCCTACTTTTTTGTATTCTTATACACAGAAACGAATAAAAAATCATACTTCTAAACTTATTGGACAGCCCCCAGGGGTTTACTTTATCATGCTTGAGAGTGTAAGGTAGTCAAGTTTTTTGCCATTTTGATACACGCGCATATTGCCGGGGCTTACCTCATCAATAAGTGCGATTTTTCCATTAACCATGCCAAACTCTACCTTTATATCAATTAGCTCAAGTCCGCGGCTTTTAAGATCATTTTTAATAAGATCGCAGATTTTTATTGTTTCACTCTGTATTTCATCATACTGGGCAGGAGTTAAAAGTTTAAGCGCCGCAAGTATTTCTCTTGTTGCCGGAGGATCGTCATGATCATCGTCTTTTAGTGTAACCTCAAAAATCTTGGGGAGTTCCTCTCCTTCTTTACAATAGAGGCCGAATCTTCTTACAAAGCTTCCGACTGCCTTGTATCGCACAACGAATTCCAACCCTTTTCCAAAAGCTGTCGCAGGCTTAACAATCATTTCGCTTTTTGGCAAATCTGCGCTTACATAGTGAGAGGGTATATTATGCTTTTTTAGAAGCTCAAAATAATAAACCGACATCTTAAGTGCGCCTGAGCCGACTCCCGCTACAGACCCTACAACTACGTTGCCGCCCGGGTCAGACTCGCCTGACGGATGGCCCGTAACAGTATCTTTAAATTTGAGCAAATAGTTGCCATCGGGCAATTTGTAGACATCTTTTGTTTTTCCTGTCTTAACAAGTTCCATATTTATAACCTCACTTAAAATATTTTCGGTACACGATCTTATCTCGAAAACTGAATACCTTTATATTAACATCCGGCCACAAAGCCGGTTATTTTTTCTATATATACTATAATAAGCTTTCCAGGACAGCTTTACCTGTCTGCCAGCGGAATGTATTTTTTTCTTGGAGCAACATTTTTATATGCAGGACGTATTATTCTTCCTCCGCTTATAAGCTCTTCTATTCTATGCGCAGACCATCCTGCTACTCTTGAAATTGCAAATATTGGCGTATAAAGCGCTATTGGAATATTAAGCATCTTGTAAACAAAGCCGGAATAGAAATCCACATTTGCAGATACCCTTTTTTCCGAATGCTTTTCCTGTGAGATAACTTGCGGTGCAAGTTTTTCAACTTTTGTAAAAAGATTGAATTCATCCTCAAGCCCTTTTTCAATTGCAAGGTCAGAAGCTTTTTCTTTTAAAAGCACTGCTCTTGGGTCAGAGAGAGTATAAACTGCATGTCCGTATCCATAGATAAACCCTGCTTTATCAAAAGCTTCTTTATTAAGTATTTTTCTAAGGTAGTTTCCTATCTCATCTTCATCCTGCCAGTCTTTTACATTTTCCATAATATTTTCCATCATATTCAGGGCTTTTTTATTTGCCCCTCCATGACGAGGTCCTTTCATGGAACATAATGCCGCTGCAATTGCCGCATAAGTATCGGTATTTGTCGAAGTAACAACATGGTTTGTAAAAGTTGAATTGTTTCCTCCTCCATGTTCTGCATGAAGTACAAGGGCAAGATCAAGAACCTGCGCTTCAAGCTTTGTATATTTACTGTCGCTTCGTATAAGATGCAAAAGGTTTTCCGCTGTGCCAATACCTGTTTTTGGGCTGTGTATGTGAAGACTCTCTCCATCGTGATAATGGGCTTTTGCCTGATACCCATAAGCTGCCATGGTTGGAAGTTTTGCTATAAGCTCTATACATTGCCTTAAAACATTATCAATGCCAATATCATCTGCATTTTTATCATAAGAATAGGAAACCAAAACACTTCTGGCAAGTTTATTCATTATATCGTGGCTTGGGGCTCTCATAATCATATCTTCTGCAAAACCGCGTGGAAGAGTCCTGTGTGAGTCAAGAAGAGTATTGAATTCATCAAGTTCTGATTTGGAAGGAAGTTCCCCAAAAAGCAGAAAATAGGTTGTTTCCTCAAAGCCATGTCTGTTGTCTGCGATAATTCCCTTTACAAGTTCTGTTATATTTACACCCCTGTAAAGCAGGCGTCCTTCATCCGGCTGCATTTCTCCTTCATCAAAGATGTAGCCGTGTACATCTCCAATTTCTGTAAGTCCTACAAGAACTCCTGATTCATCGCTATTACGAAGGCCTCTTTTTACATTATATTTTGGATATAAACTGGGATCTATTTTTGTACTTAAAATCTTGTTTTTCATTCTTTCTATGAACCCTGTGGACATATTTCCTCCAAAAAATAAGCTTACTTTCCCTATAATAAAAAAACTTTTCTTGATTTTAAGCCTATTTTAATATAAAATAGCTGCAATGAAAATAGTTAAGCTAATCCTGTTGATATAATTCATAAAAAAGCTAAAAGATATTGATAACCATGGGTTATCAAAGAAATGAAAATAAATAAGTTGACTTTATGCAACTATTATTTTAAAGTTGTATAAAAATATTGATTTTTATCTGTTATTATCTGCGTTTGTAGAATCCAGATAAAAACACCATATTAAATATAGGAGGAGAGAGAATGGATCGGAAACCATTGATCCAGAGGAAAACTGCAATTTCTTATAAAACAGAAGAAAAAACAGTTTTGCGCGGTTTTAATGTTAGTGATCTTGCAGAAGCAGGCTACACATTCGTAGATGCTCTGTATGTTATTTTCCAGGGAAGAATTCCTGCTGAAAATGAAAGAAAAATGCTTGATTATGAGGTTGCAGAATTTCTTGAACACTCAATGTCACCATCAGCAGTATCTGCTATAGCTGTTATGAATGGACACCCAATGCTTCCAGCTGCGGTTGCTTCATCAATCATGACCTTTGGCGGAGCTCATGGACCAGGTGCTCAACATGGATACATGATGAAAAAATACCTTGATAGAGCTGCTGACACAGGAAAAAGCATCAAAGAAGTTGCTATTGAATGCGTAAATGAGTATATGGATGCAGGTCTTGCAGTAATGGGTATGGGACAGCCACAGCACCTTGACGGTGACCCAAGAGCAGAGCCCACACACCTCAAACAGGAAGAACTTGGAGTTACTGGTGTATTCCTCCAGTTCCAGAGAGCTCTTGAAGAGAAATTCTATGCAAGAAGAGCAGAAGAAGGCAGATCATATGTTGCAGTAAACATGATTGGCGCTGGTAACACAGCACTTTCAGACATGGGATTTGGCCCAAATGCAGCATGGACAATTGGTGTATGTATGAGAGGCTACAGCTGTGCTTGTCATGCTCTTTATACACTTAAAAAAGCAAGAGCATGGGCAGCATCAAGAAGCGAGCCGATGGTTCAGATGCTTGACCTTGCAATGATCAAATACATTGGTCCGGAAGACAGAGAAGTTCCACCTTTATCAGAAAGACAGGAATATGCTAAAAAACAGTTAGAATCAGGAGAATATAAGAAATGGGCGCTGTAAAACATTCAGATGAAAGAATTGGACAAATGAAATTTGTTAAAAGACCAACTCTCGGCAACCTTGCTGATCCAAGATTAAGATATGACTACACAAACAGGGAGATTGGTACACTTCCCCCGGATAACAGGGAAAGTTTTAAATGGGTTTCAGAAGTTGCATACAAAAACATCCATAGAATCGTAGCAAGAGGTTACGATACAACAGAACTTGTTGAAGCAGGCTATGGAGTATGCGATGTAATTTTTATTGATTATCAGTCAAGAATTCCTCTTGTTGAAGAGAAAGAAGTTCTTGATTATTGTATGGTTGTTATTTTTGAAGATGGGCTTTCAAACCCAGCTCT
>WRFK01000117.1 GCA_009778835.1 Spirochaetaceae bacterium | reverse complement strand
GTTAAAAGCTGCGGAATTACTAAATATTCCATATAAAGAATTTAACTGTATAACATGTCACTTTGGAAATGGCGCTTCCATTGCTTCAATTAAAAGAGGCGCTTCTGTTGATACTACAATGGGTTTTACCCCTCTTGCAGGCCTTCCAATGGGGACAAGAACAGGCGATATTGATCCTGCCATTATTTTATACATGATCCAGCAACTCGGATATACGCCCGAACAAGTGAACGAGATTATTAATAAAAAATCAGGTTTTCTTGGTATTTCAGGTATATCTTCTGATATGCGCGAAATAAGAGAAGCAGTAAGGAAAAGAGATGAAAGAGCCAAACTCACTTTGAAAGTATTTGCCCATTCGGCAAAGAGACTTATTGCTGCCATGACTCCCGAGCTTGAGGGACGGCTGGATGCGCTTATTTTTACAGGCGGTATAGGAGAGAACTCCGGATTAGTCAGAGAAATTATCTGTAAAGGTCTTTCTATTATTGGGGCTTATCTTGATGCGGAAAAAAATAAATTAACAAAAGGTGAAGGAATTGTTTCCAAAGATGAATCACCTGTAAAGATTTTGGTAGTCCCAACTAACGAAGAACTTATGATTGCCCTGGAAACTCAAAGACTCGCAGGAAAATGATTTTGGCTATTTTTAGATGACCTTAATTTAAAAGTTTTTTGGTATAAGAAACAAAATCAGATATTGCATTTTTGATTGTTGTATTTACAGTATAACCGGATGCCTTTTTATGCCCGCCTCCTCCAAAATCCGCTGCAATTTTTGCGAGATCTATATTTGCGGTTGTTCTAAGTCCTGCGCTGCATTTGTTTGGTTCGTCTTCCCTGAATGATGCTACAATTTTAACGCCGTTAGTTCCAAGAAGGATCTGGTATAGCATATCGGTGTCTCTGTCAAATGGTGTATAATGTTTAAGATCTGCTATTGTTTCACAAACAACAATAAGTTTTCCATCGAAAAAAACCTGCATACTGGAAAGCATAACTCCAAGAAAAACTCTGGATGCCGGAGATTTGTTGCCATATACCTCATAAAATGTTTTATTTGGAGAAGCTCCAAGTTCTGTTAGCTCTCCTGCAATCTGAAAAGTTTCTCCGGAGTGTTCTTCAAGATGCCTGAAAAAACCTGTATCTGTACAAAGGCCCAGGAAAATCAATTTGCTTGCAAAAGTATCCGGAGTATATTTGGAAAATTTCATAAATTTGTAAACTAGCAGTGTTGTTGAAGGTGTCTTGATGTCTATATATACAGCTTCTATTCCTTCCGGTATTGGTTCCGAAGATGTATCATGATGATCTATAATTGCAACAGGAAGAGATGATGCTGCTTTTGAAAATGGCGTGCTCCTTGAAAAACTATGATGATCAACTAAAATTACTGCGCTATTTTTTGATATATCTTTATCTAAAACTTCTGATTTGCAATATTTTTCAAATTGTTTTAATTCTGTTCTCTTAAATGGCAACTGAGAATAAACATGAGCTGTTTTTCCTAAAGAAATGATCAATATTGATAATGCCATTGAACTGCATACACAATCTGCATCAGGGTCTTCGTGTCCAAAAATTAAAAAGTTATCATATTTTTTAATAAATTCTAAAATTGAATCCATACCCTGAATATTATATCATAAGAATTTGATTTTGTGGTATCCCTCCGGATACGAAAAGCCTATTCTTGATAATATAACAATTAATTTCTGTTCGTACGCCAAAATCTTTAAAATAAAGTCCGGGCTCAACAGAAAAACAGGAGTTATTTGAAAGTATTCTTTTATCGGGAAATTCAACTGAATCAAGGTTTGTTCCGTATCCATGAAGCTCCATATCAATTGCGTGTCCTGTTCTGTGTTTTATATCATCTTTTTTATATCCATAATTAAGAAGAAAATTACGGGCGATTTTATCTGCATCAAAACCTGAAACCTCTGTGCCTGCTTTTAAATTTTCTTTTATAAAAGCGATAACAGAGTCGCGTGCGCCTGTTATTGCATTAAAACTTTTTACAATTTTATTGGGGCAGTCGCTTCCGGAAAATCCAACCCAGGAAATATCTGCATATACACATTTAGCGCCAGGTTCTTTTAAGTTTTGTGTACGGCATTTTGCCCAAATATCAAATTGTATAATAGTATTTTTTTTCAAAACTTCAGCTTCTCCTGTATTATAATGCGGATTAGCGCTATTTTTGCCAAAAGCTACAAGAGGAGGGGAGTCTGTAATAAGGTTATTTTTTTCAAATTTTTCAAGAATAAAAGATTGAATAAATTTTTCTGTAATTTTTTTACTTTTTTTGAAATTAACAGAAAGATATTCCCATGTTTCTTCCATTATTTTATAAAGCAAAGCTCCAGCTTTTTCATGCATAGATATTTGTTCATTATCAAGATTTCCAAGCATTTTTTTTATAAGAGATGCGGAACTTACGGTTTTTATCTTGCATTCATGCAATATTGACGCTGTTCCGCTGTCAAGAAAAGAGATTTGAGTAAGGTTATGGTCTGCCTGAACAGCAAAACACATTCCTGAAAATTGTTTTAAAATTACTTTTAATTCTTCTTTTGAAGTGTAGATAATTGTTTTTCCCGGATACTCTTTTAATGCATCTGGTTCAACAGAATGGACAATTTTAACATTTTCTTTTTCCGCAGCTATTATATAAAACCAGCCTCTGGTATTGGTAATTTTTTTATCGATTTTTAGCAGCAGATTAGCAATAGAATCTCTATGCTTAAAATTAAAAAAAAGCCATCCTGAAAGGTTCTCTTTCAAAATGGCTTTCTTTATTTTATTTATATCAATATTGATCATTAAAACACAAAATCAGGACTTTCTATATCAAAATTATTATCAAATCTGTTTGGGTTTTGTATTATTCCCCAGCTGGGGTCTGTTTTTTTCTCTCTTAAGAACAACCTTACATGGGAAAATCCATTTTTATCCCAATATATGTTCATATAAGGATATTCTATATTACTGCCGTAAAAAACTTCTGCTTTCCACATATGGCCTGCATCCTGAGGAACATGAAACCATGTATATGGTACAAAAATCCGGTGAACATCTGAATTCTGTTTTTCATAAAGAACAACAAAACCTTTATTGTGATGGTATATTTTATAAACCGGAACGCTTTTTACATAAAACTCTGATTCAGCGCTGAATGTATTATAAGTAATAGTAGCAAGTATTATTAAAGCCAGTATGATAATCCATTTTTTCACGATAATGCCTCCGCATTAAAAATTGAAATTATTTGTTTTCGTAATAATCATTATATAACTAATACTAATTTTAAATCAAGAAAAAATATTTATACAAGCCCCAGAGTTGCCAATATTATGGCTTTAATTGAATGTTTTCTGTTTTCTGCCTGGTTCCATGCTTCTGATTTATCGCCATCAATGACTTCTGCGGTCACTTCATTGCCTTTTACAGCAGGCAAACAGTGCATAAAAATCGCTTCTTTTCCTGCTAATAACATAAGCTCTTTATTAACCTGATAAGGTTTAAGAAGCTTTATTCTGTCTGCGAGTTTATCTTCTTCGCCCATTGATGCCCATACATCGGTATAGATTACATCAGCATCTTTTACAGCTTTTTTAATATCAGTTGTAATTTCAACAATAGAACCTGATTTTTCGGCAAAATTTCGTGTAAGAGATACTATATTTTCAGAAGGCAATAAGGGTTTGGGGGAGGCAATTCTTATATCAATTCCTACTTTTGAACAAGCAATCATAAGGGAATTTGCGACATTATTTCTTCCATCCCCAACATAGACAATTTTTATCCCTTTATAGGTCTTAAAATATTCCCGGACTGTCATTATATCTGCAAGAGCTTGTGTTGGGTGAAAATCATCTGTAAGTCCATTATAAACAGGAACTCCAGAGTATTTTGCAAGAATTTCGACATTTGAAGTCTTAAAACCGCGAAATTGTATGCAGTCAAACATTCTTCCAAGAATACGGGCTGTATCTTCTATGGATTCTTTTGCGCCAAGCTGTATATCGGAGTTTGAGAGAAAGACAGTATGTCCCCCTTCTTCTCCAAAAGCTGTTTCAAATGCGCATCTTGTCCTTGTTGATCTTTTTTCAAACAACAGGGCAATGGTCATCCCTTTAAAACGTTCTTTTCTTATATTATTATGTTTTTCTTTTTTTACAGAGATTGAAAGGTCAATAAGATAATTAATTTCTTCAGGAGTATAATCTTTTAAAGATATAAGCGATCTTCCTTTAAGATTTATTGACATCTGGCTATCCTATGCTATTTTTTGTTCAATACTCAGAATTATTGGTTTATGAATTCCCTGAATTACGTCTTTGTCTATTATAACTTTCTTATTACCCTCTATTGAAGGTAATTTATACATAATATCGACCATTATTGATTCGACAATAGACCTTATTCCGCGAGCGCCTGTTTTTCTTGCTATGGCAAATTCTGCAATTTGATCAATTGCATCTTCTGTAAATTCAACTTCTGTGTTGTCAAGTTTGAATGATTCTTTATACTGCTTGATTATTGCATTTTTTGGTTCTGTAATTATTCTTCTGATTTCTTCTTTTGTAAGATTTCCCAGCGTAGCTGCAATTGGAAGACGGCCAATAAATTCAGGGATAAGTCCGAATTTTATTAAATCATCAGGATGAAGTTTTGAATAAAGTTCAGATAAATTTTTCTCTTCTGCTGCTTTGATATCAGCGCCAAAGCCCAATGGATGCTGGGATACGCGGGATTCTATAATTTTATCAAGCCCTACAAATGCTCCGCCACAGATAAAAAGGATATTTTCTGTATCTATTTTTAGCATCTCCTGATTTGGATGCTTTCTTCCTCCCTGTGGGGGGACAGATGCTATTGTCCCTTCAATAATTTTTAGCAGAGCCTGCTGAACCCCTTCGCCTGAAACATCGCGGGTAATTGATACATTTTCCCCTTTTTTTGAAATCTTATCGATCTCATCAATATAAACAATCCCTTTTTCAGCCAACGCAATATTGTTGTCTGCTGCCTGTATAAGTTTTAAAAGTATATTTTCAACATCTTCGCCAACATAGCCTGCTTCTGTAAGTGTTGTTGCGTCTGCTATTGCAAAAGGAACATTGAGTTTTTTAGCAAGTATTTTTGCAAGAAGTGTTTTCCCTGTACCAGTAGGTCCTATCATGAGAATGTTTGACTTTTCCATATCAATTTCTTTATCAAGTTTTTCTGCATTTGCTATTCTTTTATAGTGGTTATACACTGCTACTGAAAGAATTTTTTTTGCATCTTCCTGTCCAATAATGTATTGGTCAAGAAATTCTTTGATTTCTTCTGGTTTTGCAACACTATCTATATTTAAATTTCCAGGCTCTTTTTTCTCTTCCTGATTAATTATCCTTGTACAAACATTAATACATTCATCGCAAATATGTACGCCTGGTCCTGAAATT
>WRFK01000116.1 GCA_009778835.1 Spirochaetaceae bacterium | reverse complement strand
CAAAGAATGGGATGATAAAATAATTATTGCAAGCACAGTTATTTGGGCTTTGGTTATAGGTTCATCGGGAAATCTGGAGAATAAAGCAATTGCTGCCGCATATCCGTTAGTGCATATTGCTGCTGCCCATGCAATGCCGTAACTGCCTGGAATACCTGCCAGAGACATTACAGGAGAAAGAAATTTTCCTATATATGCTATTAGCCCTAATTCAGCAAGAATTTTCATTATAATGCTTATTGGTATCATTACTTTAAAAAGAGTTTTGCATATATATAGAGTGGTTATTGCTGTTTCTTTTAGTATTAAAAAAGGTTTGTCCATAATTGCTGTGCTGTCAACTTTGTTTTTCTACTTCGTTTTCCAGAAGTTTATATAAATCCGGCAACCGCTTTTTTAAATTAATTATTTTAAGATTTTCATCTGTCCACGCATGCAGGGTTTCCCCTTCTGCGAGAAGCGCTCCATCGCTTTTTCTGTAAGCTTTATATTTTAATTCGATCCTTACAGGAGAAAATTTTTTTATTGATGTTTTTATCAGAACAATATCGCCATACTTTGCCCCTTCCCTGAAATCACATTCAAGGCGGGAAAGGGGAAGCATTACCCCTTCTTTTTCTATGCGTGAATACGGATACCCTGCTTTTTCCATATAATCGGTTCTTGCAGCTTCGAACCAAATAGGGTACACAGAGTGGTGGACTACTTTCATTTGATCAGTTTCTGCATATCTTACAATAATTTCTGTATCTGATTTCATTTTTACCGTCCCTTTTGTATTTTTACTATAACTGTTATAATATAATTATTTAAGATAATATACATAAAAAGGGTATATAAGTGCATATTATTAAGTTGTTGAGATTAATATATAAATTAACAATTGGAATTATTATTGTTTTAACTTCTTTTTTGGCTGCATCTCTTATATTTATTTTCCCTATTAATAAATATAAAAGAAAAAGAGTTCTTGGCGGACTATATGGTTTTATGTGTTTTCTTTTCATAAAAGTTTTAAACATAAAAACCAATCTTATAAATAATAGCAATTACTCCAAAAAGAAAACATATTATATTATGAGTAATCATGTTTCGTTCATAGATATTCTTATAATGCTTGCAAAATTTAAAACAGTTTTTATTACTTCGATGGAAATGAAAAAACGGTTTCTTTTGGGGCAGATTTGTGTAATGTCCGGCTCTGTTTTTGTTGACAGAAGAAAAATAACAACACTAAAGGATGAGATACCGGAGATAACAGGGGCTTTAAAAAACAATGTAAATGTATATCTTTTTCCGGAATCCACATGTGCGAATGGCGTGGAGCTTCTCCCTTTTAAAGCAGCTCTTATGAGCGCAATCTCCGGCACCCCTGCGGAAATCCTTCCGGTAAGTATAATGTACAGAAGAATAAACAACAGGCCATTTACTCCTGCTGATTTTTCGGAAATTGGTTATTTTGGAGGGATGAGATTTGTTCCACAGTTTATAAAGTTGTTAACGCTTAAATCCCTTGAAGTTGATATAGAAATACTTGATTCTTTTGCTCCTGAAAATCTCGACCGCAAAGAGATGCGCGATAAAGTTTTTGACAGAATAAGCGCAAGATATTACCGCTATATAGCTGATATTAAAAAGTTATGAAAATGTTACTTTGTTGGATGTTGCATTTTTTATTTTATCTATAATCATTTCCATTTTTGTATCCGGAACAGAAACTTTTATTTTTACATTATTCAAAAACTCTTCTGAAATAATCTTTGTCTGTTGTTCGGATGTAATAATTTTTCTTACACTATCAAAGTTATCATAGCTTACGGTTATTGTTATTTCAGATTCATCTATAAGTTGTTTTGTTTTAAGTTTTTCCAGAGCGCTTTTGGCTGTTTCTGTATATGCTTTTACAAGCCCGCCTGTTCCGAGTTTTATCCCTCCAAAATAGCGGATAACAGCGCATACTATATTTGTTAATTTGCTCCCTTTTAAAACCTGAAGGATTGGTTTAGCTGCTGTGCCTTTGGGTTCTCCGTCATCGCTCATTCCCATTGTCTGGCTGTTTGGTTTGCCGCATATAAATGCATATACAACATGGGTCGCTGTTTTGTATTTGCTTTTTAAAGATAAAATTATCTCTTTTGCTTCTTTTTCTGTTCCTGCGTAATAACAGTATCCTATAAATTTTGATTTTTTGATTTCAAGTTCTGAGTAAGATGTTTCTGCCGGTACTGTTATTACTTCATCCATAAAAAAGGACAAGCTCGCTGGCTTGCTAACTATTTTCTTCAAACATCCTTGTTACAATTTCAAATACTTTATCTTTACTTTTGCCAAAAACTATTTGTGAAAAATATTTTTCAATACATTCTTCGCAAACAAAATATTTGCCTGTTGGCGATGAGTTTTTAATTTGTTCCATTATGGTTTTTTTGATTTCATCTGTGCTTTTATTTTCAAGTAAAAGAGGGTGGCTTTTTTTTACCTGTTCAATAATTTTTTTACTGTAGTTGTTTTCCGGTGTAAATACTTCATCAATATTAAGCATTGTACTATCTTCTTCTGTTATACGCGCAATACATACATCGCAATATGCTTCTTTTATTTTGTGTTTTTTCCATATATTGCTTGCTTCATACAAGCGGTCAAGATAATCCCATGCGATCAGGAAAAATGCCGCATTGTTATTATCCTGCTCTTTTGCCCATTCAAGCGCTGGTTGCCCGTTTTTCATACACGATTTTTTGTCTGCATATTTGCTTAATAGATATTCTGTCTCATTGATCCTGTCGTTTATAAGAGCACTTGTAAGAGGGGTTAATCCATTGTTATTGGTTTTATTAATCATTTCAGGGTATTTTTCTGTTAGCTCTTTTAGTTTTTCAAATTCTCCGGAAGAAGCTGTTGTTATTATATCATCCAAAATATCCATAAAAACTCCATGTATTATTTATAGCTTATAGAAATATTAAAATAGAGTTTAAATTCCTATCAATACGCTATAGAAGAATATAACTATAATTTAAAGTTTTTATAATATAATTCTGCAATTTTATTAAAAATTTTTTATAGCCTTTCTGTAAATTTTCTGTGGGTAGGATTTAATCCGCGGTTTGAAAAAAAGAGATTTGCTTTATCTCTTACAATATTACAGGAAATCTCAAGGTGTTTGCAATTTTCACTTCCCGCAATATCCCTAAGATGCCATAAGAGCTCTTCTCCAAACCCCCGGTTTCTATGTGAAGGATCAATAAAAAGTTCCTGTATTTCAGCTATTTTTCCTGTATGATGAAGAAGATTTTGTATGTGCATACTTGCAAAGCCAATAATTTGGGAATTAAATTCCGCAATAATATAATGGACTTCGGGGTTTTCAAGATTAGTCAGAAAAACTCTGTTAAAATCACCAACATCAGGATTTTCTCCTTCCAACTGACATATTATTTCAAATACCGAATCAGCATCGTCTTTTTTGCATTTTCTGATGTTAATAAGTTTTTCCATAGAATATCCTATTTATGTCATTATTTTATAATATTTATAAGTTTTCGTAAATAATATAAAAAAAATCTATAAAGAAGCTATGCCAAAATTATTATAACTGCATTTTTCCCATGTAAGAGATTTATTATTACTTTTGCTGTTTTCTTTTGGATATCCTATTCCAATAAGAGATTCTACCCCATATTGTTGCGGTATTTTTAAGAGCTTTTTTACAAAATCCTCAGACTTTTCTTTCTCTTTTGTTTCTCTGCATCTTATTTGCACCCAACACGAACCAAGCCCCAATGACTCTGCTTCTAATTGAATAATAATCGATGCAATCGAACAATCTTCTACCCATACATCGCTTGCTGTTTTATCTGCAATTACTGCAATAATAAGAGGGGCCTCTTTTAAAAATTCCGATCCATGTTCTTTTGACAGAGCAAGCTGCTCAATTATTTTCTTATCATCTATGATTACAAATTCCCATGGTTTTATATTTCTTGATGATGGCGAAAGCAGCGCTGCCTCAAGAAGCATATTTACAATATTTTTTTCTATTTCTTTCTTAAGATAAGATCTTGTGGATTTTCTTTTTCTTAAAAGGTCGAGCATCTAAACCTCCTTTACTCATTCATGAATTCTAATTGAGCAATTGAAAGATTTTTCTTTTTAGCAAAATCTTCGCAAAGATCCATTGATGTTATTATATCATTGGGAGAGTGAGCATCTGAACTGCAAATGGCTTCAATTCCATAATCAGATGCTATTTCCCAAAATATATCAACAGGGTAGGGGTATCTTATTCCTATGTTGGTTTCCATTAACGGTCGCCGGAAACCCCCTCCATTTATTTCAAGAGGTATTTTAAATTCTTTTGCAGCTTCGCATATTTCCCTGCTTGCCTTAACAGCTTCTGTATCCCATTTTACTGTAAAAAGGCCAAATAGATCAGGATGGGCAATAAAATCAAAAATTTTTGACTCTATCATTTTTATTACAGCATCTGTATATTCCCTAATTTTTCCGTAAGCATCTTGGGAAAAAGCAAAAATCCATTCCCCTTTATAACGAAAATAATGCAGGCCGCCCATAAGGTAGTCATAATTTCTTTTATCTTTGAACTCATCGATATAAAAATTTTTGTGGTCAGGTGCCCAGTCGCACTCCATCCCTTTTAATATTTTAAGATTTGGATAAGCTTTTCTTGCTGTTATAATCGCCTGATCATAACTATCGAGCTCATCTATGTCCATTCTTGTATCACTCCATCTTCTGTCCGGAAATGGAGAATGGTCTGCCATTCCCAATATTTTAAGATTTTTTTCACAAGCTTTTGCAGCATAATCTATTACATCGCCTGTTGCGTGTTTACATCGATATGTATGAGTGTGATAGTTTGCGGTTATTTTTTTAGTATTTATGGCCATGCACTTTAAGCAGATTGAATTTCCCTATATTGCTTATAAGCATTACAGCCATTACGCCTGCTTCAACAGGATCGCTAATTATAAGGTCGCATACTTTTGTAACACTGCCTGCCATGCTAAGCCCTATTACCGGTATCCCATATTCTGCCCTTAATTTTTTTACTGCTGTAGTTATCTTTCCTCCCATAAGAGAGCCTGCAAGGACAAGAATTCCTACTCTGTGCAACTTGCTGACAGCATCTATTGAACTTGCAATTTCATTTTCTCCTACTACAGCTATTGTATCAACAGATATTGTTTCTCCTCTTATATTATGCCTGTCTGCTTCTGTAATTGCACCGGATGCAACACTTGAAACCTGCGCGCCGCCGCCAATAATAATTATTCTTTTTCCCCATGTTTTTTTGTTCGTGGAAGTTGTTTCGATTGAAATTATCTCGGGGATTTCCTTAATGGATTTTATTATTGTCTCGGGTGTGGTTTTATCGTCTATCTGCAGAATTATATGGCAGTTGCCATCATATTCGGTCCATGACTGGAAAAATGATATATCGCTTCCCAGATTATAAAT
>WRFK01000115.1 GCA_009778835.1 Spirochaetaceae bacterium | reverse complement strand
TTTATTGTATGGCACTATAACTCCGCCTATTGTTAGTTTTTTCCCTTCTGCAAGACGATGAATATCATATCCATGCCCTATTCTTAAATTACTCATGTTCTCTGCCTTTGATAAAATTTTTAATATCATCGGGATAGGTAATTTTTATATTTTCCCTTGAGCCTTCAACAATATGAATATTTTTTCCGGATAGAGAATATATTTCTGTATCATCGGTAAAAGGTCTTTTACTATCTTTGGCTTTTATATGGCACTCAAGTATATCGCTGAATTTGAAACCCTGCGGAGTCTGAATTGCCATAAGAGATTGTCTATGAGTGTGCCCTGTTATAAAATTGTTTTCCACTATTTTTATTGAATCCACAACAGGTATCAATGGAGCGCATGCGCCATATTCAAGAGTTCCAGAGATAACATTTTTAATTATATCTTCTGTTATAAAAGGCCTTGCCCCATCATGAATTAATACGATTTCAGGATTAAGATGTTTCATGGCTTTTAACCCTGAAAAAACAGACTCTTGTCTTGTTTTTCCGCCCGGAGCAAATTCTATAACATTGTAATTGCTTATTTCGCCGAGGCAGTTGCGGAATTCGTTTTCAAATTCCTGCTGGCAGGTAATAAATATTGTCTTAAAAAGCCCGGTTTTTACAAACGGAAGAACAGCATGATAAATTATTGCTTTTTCATCTATTTTTATAAGTTCTTTTTTTGTTCCGCCTATTCTGCGGCTTTCCCCTGCAGCGGTTATTAGCGCAATATAGTTTTGCATTAGCTATGTTCGGTTTCAAGCTTGCTAAAGATAAGATGCTCGCTTTCACTTTTAGTTTTGTTGAGTGAATGAGATATTTCATCTATAAGCAACCTGATTGCGCTATCAAAAATCTTTCTTTCAAGTATTGGAAGTTCTTTCTGTTTGCTTCTGTGATAAAGGGATCTTACGACCTTTGCTATATCGCCTATAGTCCCTTTTTTTAGGAGGTCAAGATTGATTTGATACCGTAATTTCCAATCTGTTGTAAGAGGTTCATCTTTTTCAGATATTATTTTTAAAGCTTTTTCAGATTCTTTTTTCCCTACAATTTTTCTTATTCCAACTGCTACAGCTTTATCTATAGGAACCATTATTGTCATATCAGATACTTCAAAATAAATAATATAATAGGGAATTACTTTGTTTTTAAAAGTTTTATTTTCTATTGATTTTATCTGACCTACACCCTGTATTGGGTATACAATAAATTGATTGGATTTAAACTCTGTATTGAGTTCGGAAATTTTTACATTTTTACCCATTAGTATTTATTATACAACAAAAATTGTAAAAAGTCAAAGATATGAATTGCCTTATAAAAATAATATTCAGTTATGCTCCAAATTTGCGAAAACAAGGCCATAAGGTATTATTTTTTTTCTGAATTTGAAATACTTCATGGGATGAATATCAATAGGATTAGGATACCAGCCGCTGATTATATCTGTATTTACAAGGTTTATGGATGGAGTAAAGCTCACAGGAAGTATTATTGCTGAATCTATAAGCTTTTTTTCAGCTTTTGAAAGGAGTTCATATCTTTCTCTGCCAATTAAGGATAATGATTTTGTAATATCGCTGTCAAAAGCGCTGTTTTTATAACCTGCATCATTAAGATTGCTTGAACTTGTCCACATTTGAAGAAATGTTAATGGGTCCGGAAAATCTCCTATCCATGACATTGTGCCAAGCGCATAATCATCTTTTTTTAGATCCTGATAATAGTTTTGATAGCTCATAATATTGATTTTTACTGCTATGCCAAAGATTTCTTCCCATGACTCTTTTAGCATTGTTGCTACTCTTGCGCTTTCAAATGATTCGGGAATTTTTATAACTAGTTCTTTGGGAAGGCTTAGATTGTTCTCTTTAAGGAGAGACACTGCTTTTTCTTTATCTTGTTTTTCAAATCCAGTAATTTGGGGGTAATCGGGGATTGGAGGGACAAGTGTAGAAGCAGGAAAAAAAAGAAAGTTATTGTCTCTTATTTTTTCCAATGGAGCAGCTAAAACCAAAGCCTGGCGCAGAGTTTCATTATCCCAGGGTTCATTTTTAGAATTAAAAAAGAAATAATTGGCAGCAAAAGAGGCATTAAATATTATATGCTTTTTCTCTTTTATTAATTCGCTGGAGAAGCTTCCTGTTAACCATTGAATCTTTCCTTCGTTAAATAGTTTGGAATTAATCTCCGGATTATCATCAATAAAAACTATTTCAATATTGGAAATTTTCACATTTTGTTCATTCCAGTATAGTAAATTTTTGGTAAGGATAAGAGAATTCTCATTTTTCTTAAGTATATAATATGGCCCGTTTCCAGGAGCAGATGGGAGATCTGTCCATACTTTTTTATCAATAAAAGAAGGATGTACAGGAACAAAACTATGGTGGCAAAGGATTTTAAGAAAGTGTTCTGCGGGGCTATTTAAAACTACTTTTAGAACATATTCATCAATTGCTTTTATCCCTACATCCTGAGGATCTGTAATTTCTCCTTTTCTAAATTGTTCTGCCCCTTCGACTATATCAAGTAAAAAAGCATATTCTGAATTATTTCCCGGCATAAGCATCTTGAGCCAACTCTTGCAGAAATCTTTTGCTGTTACATTTACTCCATCCCAGTAATAGGAATCATTTCTTAGATAAAAAAGAAACTCTTTTTTGTTGCTGCTTATATCCCATTTTTCTGCAACAGCCGGAATTGGCTGCAATGTAAATGGGTCATACGAAACAAGCCCTTCATAAAGTGCTGTATAAAGCTGCGCTTCGGTAGAAGAGTAAGTATATAGAGGATTATATTCTATCAATCCATGCGGGAACCCAATAACAAGTTTAGTTAAAGAATCGGAGCTATCCTGCAACATCTCATTTGTTTCTGATAATGGTTTTATGGGATCAGCAGATATAGTTGCAGACAGAAGGATTTGGAAAATAAAAAAACATATAAATATTTTTTTATACATATTTTCAATTAACCTCGCTTGTTAATAAAAAAACCAGGACCAATTAGCCCTGGCTTTTTTCATCCTTTGTTATGTCCCTTATTTCTAAGGGACAAAATTTTCTACTTTTTGGTTAAAAACCAGCAGGATTTAATACTACAATTTTGCCTGTCGAAGTACCTACAACAATTTTATTTTCAGCAAAAACAGGCTGGGTTGTTATTGTCCCATCATTTACTCTTATTGTTCTCAAGGTTTTTCCGGTTGCTGCATCTGCTTCAATAAGGCTTCCCCCAATATTGCTGTAATAGAGTTTTCCTTCGATAAAAGCTGGTGAACAAGTTGATTCAATAGGAGCAAAAGCTTCTTTGCCGGTCTGCATATTGAATGAGAAAATCTTGCTTCCTGTATGAGCAAAAATATTTCCATCGCCATAAGATAAGTCTGTAAATACATTTGACTTTGAATCATTTATTTTTGATTCCCAAAGCACTTTTTTATTATTAAAATCTACTGCTACCACTGTTCCATTTCTATCTGCAAAATATCCTATATCTCCTGACATAACTATGCTTAAAGCTATAGGTTGAACAGCAGAGGTTTTTATTGATGCTTCAATAGCTTTTGTGGAAGGATTGATCATCCTTACATTCCCTTCTATATCGGCTATTACAATAAAATTTTTCCATATTGCTGGTGTCATTCCTGTTTCTACAGGTAGAGTTATTACTTCTTCTTTTGCATTTCTCATAAGTGAACTTATAAGAAGAGAATTATTTCTCGGATATATGAAACTATTGTTAAAAGGAACAACTTTTCTTCCAAACATATGAGTTGAATTTGTATCCAGTGCAAGCAGATTGTTTACATTACCTGTAGCTGCATCCATAACAAGCATCTCTTTAGTGCCTGTGAAAATAACAGTGTTTCCTGCTGCAACAGGATAAGAGTTTCCGTTTGGATTATTTGCGGTAGTTTTTTTCCATTCGCTTTTACCTTCCAGTGTTGATGAATAGACAGTTCCCGATGCATCTGCGGCAAATATTCTTCCATTGGAATAAGTAATTTTGGTAACAACTTTACTTGTAAAAGGAGAGAGAACAGCATCTATTGCTTTTTTATCAAGAGTCAAACTAAATGATTCTTGAGTATTTTCTCTAACATCAATATTTAGTGTTTTTGTCTCATATCCGTTTCTGCTGGCGCTTACGACAATTTTGTCTCCAAGTTTAAAAGCTGCGCTATATTTTCCTCTTCCCACAGCTCTGCTGTTTATTAAGATTTGGCTGTCATTTGGAGTTACCGAAATATTTATTGTTTTATCTGTATCCGGTATCTTATCAAGAGATACTTCAATAACAGAAGGTGTATTTGCATCGATTTTAACGTTAACTGTTTTTGATGTATAACCGGTCAGCTGGGCTGTAAAAACAATATTTGCTCCCATATCAAAAGAATTTGTATAAGCACCTTTGCCAACTGTTTTATTTTCAATAACTATATCTGCATTGGCAGGGAGTGTTTTTATGGATACTTCTTTGGTTCTTTCTATTGGAGCTGCTGGTTTTGCATTGGGATCGGGCAGAAGTTCGATTTTATATGCTTTTGCAGTAATGTTTGTTACATTAAATTCAAGCTTATAAGGTATGTACCCCTCTTTTGAGATATTGAAACTAACTTTTGATTCTTCAACGTAGTGGCCTGCATAGGTGTTAATACCTGTAAATTTTCCATTCAATTCAATATAAGCTCCTTCTGTTAAGGACTCAATAGATATTTTGTAAATTTTAGGCATATTTCCCTGTAGGTCTATATTAAGATCAATCATTTGCATTGTATCAATTTGTGCGAGATTTTTTGCGCTTTCCTCAGATAGTGGTTTTGGCTGTCCAACGCTTGTATTAACAACTTTCTGCTGTTCGGAAATAGCTGCATTAAGTTTATTTAGCGATGCCTGGCTGATGGTTTCGCCTTGTTCTTTCTCTATTGTATTGATAGTAGCATTAACACTGTCAGCAACTTTTCTTGTATTAGCCACAACTTTTTCATCTATCACAATTTCCTGATTTGCTTTAACAACAGGCGCTTGCCTCTCGATCTTATCGATCAATTCAACAGCATTGTTTTTTCCCGCAACTCTTGACCTAAGGTTATCAACATCGATTGATCTTGGAAGTACTGTAACTGCTCCTTCTCTTACGCTAAGTCTTGTGTCTCTTCCATTTTCTGCCAAAACAACAAATTCTGTTCCCCTTACACCGCAGACAGCTGTTTGTGTCTTAACTCTAAAACTTTCTTCGGAAGCAAGTTTTTGTACTTTGCAAAGGACTGTTCCGATTTTCATATCAAGATTAACATTGGCTTCCCCTGTCCTTGTATTAATAACAGCAAGGTCGATTTCGGAATTTTCCTGTATTTTTATAACAGCTCTGTTTGTGAACTGAATTTCGCAATATGAATCTGAAGCTACTTTTACTAAATTATTACTTCCTTTTATAATGTCTCCTATTACTGCTTCATGC
>WRFK01000114.1 GCA_009778835.1 Spirochaetaceae bacterium | reverse complement strand
GCTTATAATACCTAAAGCAGCAATAACAACTCTTTTACTGCTGCAGTAATATTTATTATATCTATCTCTTTTTTCTCGTTTGTTTTTCTTATTTTTACTTCAACTTTTCCATTTTCAATAAGCCTGCTGCCACAAATTATTTGCACAGGGAACCCGATAAGGTCTGCATCATTAAACTTAAACCCTGCTCTTTCATTTCTGTCATCCATAAAAACATCTATGCCTGATGCAAGAAGTTCATTATATATTTTCTCTGATGTCTCAACAACGATTTCGCTATTTAACTGAACAGGTATAACTGCTACTTCAAAAGGAGCAATGGCAACAGGCCAGATTATCCCATTATCATCATGATTCTGTTCAATCGAAGCAGCCATTGTTCTGCTTACCCCTATTCCATAGCAGCCCATAACAGCAGTTTGTTCTTTGCCATCGCTGTCAAGAAAATTACAATTCATCAAAGAAGAATATTTTGTTCCAAGATAAAATACCTGGCCAACTTCAATTCCTCTGTATTCTTCGAGAATACCATCATTGCATTTTGGACATTTATCCCCTTTTTTTGCAAATGTAATATCTGCAATTTGGGAAGGTTTAAAATCCCGCTCAGGATCAAAACCTTTAAAGTGATAATCTGTTTTATTTGCTCCGCATACATAATCTGTATCTTCAAAAACATGTTTGTCTGCGATCACCAACACATTTGGATCCAGTCCAACAGGTCCTGCAAAGCCTACTTCTGATTTTGTTATTGATTTTACAATTGTATCATTGGCAGGAGCAATTGAATTCGCACCAAGAAAAGCCTGTATCTTTGCTTCATTTGCTTCTTCATTGCCCCTAAGCAGCACAACAACAGGTTTATCATCAACAAGATAAATTATAGTTTTAATAAGCATGGATGGATCGATCTTAAGAAAAGCAGAAAGCTCATCAATAGTCTTAATGTTAGGAGTTGAAACCTCGCTTAGCTCTTTTTTCTTTGCTGCATCTGCTTTTTTTAACTCATTTCCGGAAAGCGCTTTTTCTATATTCGCGCAATATGAACATTTATTGCATGAAAGAATTTCATCCTCTCCTGTTTCTGCAAGAACCTGAAATTCGTGCGACATATCTCCGCCAATAGCTCCTGTTGCAGCATCTACAGGTTTGAATTTTAAATTCATTCTGGTAAAAATAGCGTTATATGCGTCGTACATTAATTTATAGCTGTTTTTTGCTTCTTCTTCATTTATATCAAAACTGTAAGCATCTTTCATAATAAATTCACGACCGCGCATAAGTCCAAATCTTGGACGTATCTCATCCCTGAATTTTGTCTGTATCTGGTAAAGATTTAAGGGGAGCTGTTTATATGAAGTTAATATTTTTCTTGCCATATCTGTAACAACTTCTTCGTGAGTAGGTCCAAAGCAGTAATCGCTCTCTTTCCTGTCCTTGAATCTTAAAAGCTCAGGACCATAATATTTCCACCTTTTGCTCTCTTCCCAAAGTTCTGCAGGCTGAACAGCAGGCATAAGAACCTCCTGGCACCCTCTTTTATCAAGTTCTTCTCTTATTATTTTTTCAATTTTCTTAAGAGAGCGCAGAGCAAGAGGAAGATAGCTATAGATCCCGCTTGCAAGTTTTTGAATCATCCCTGCCCTATGCATTAATATATGGCTTGGTGTTTGCGCTTCTTTGGGAATTTCCTTATATGTTTTAAAAAAGAATTTAGTTGCTTTCATTTTTTTCTCCAGGTATTGTTCTATTCGCGCAGAGTATTGTTGTCATTTTATCAAGCAGTGCTATTTTTGAAGCTCAGCTATATAGCTTTTCATCTTTGCAATATGTACGCCAAGCTCTTCTTTTGCAGCTTTTTCTTTTTCTATGATTTCTGCAGGAGCCTTATTCACAAATTCAGGATTGGATAATTTTCCATCTGCCCTCTTATAGAGCTTGTCAGATTTTTCAATATCTCTCTTAAGCTTTTCGATTTCCTGCGGAACATCTATTGCATCGCGTACAGCTACAAATATTTCATATCCTGTGCCTGAAATAGGAATATTTCCAGATTCAGTTGGTTTTGAATCAATAAAGTCAACTTCAGATGCTGCGACTAAAAGACTTATAAGAGTTTTATTTTTCATAAAAAACTCTTTTGCCTGAAAATCTTTATCACATTTGATTTTGATCTTTATCTTCTTCCCCGGCGGTATTGTAAACTCACTTCTGAGTGTCCTGACCTGTGTTATCGCATCTTTAAGCAGCGCCATATCTGAATTAAGCTTATCATCTTTCTTTTTCTCATCAAAAACAGGATATGATGAATTTATTATGCTTTCTTCATTGCCCGGTATTTTAAGATAGATCTCTTCTGTAATAAAAGAGAGAAATGGGTGCAGAAGTTTAAGAGATTCTGAAAGAAGATGAAGAAGCGCTGTAATTGCCCTGTCTTTTTCACCCGGATCATCTGAATACAGAGATATTTTTGAAGCTTCAATATACCAATCGCAAAAATCATCCCAGAAAAATTCATAAACAGATTTGGCAGCATCATTAAATCTGTAGGATTTAATTGCTTTCTCAACATCAAGAGTTACCTCATTAAGTCTGTGGATAATCCAGCGGTCAATATCATTTTTTTGCATTTTATCAAAATCAAGAAGCTTTCTATCTTCGAGATTCATCAATATATAACGGGAAGCATTCCATATCTTGTTTGCAAATTTTGACCCAAGCTTAAAAGATTCAGAATCAATAAGAACATCCTGTCCCTGCGCTGTTAAGAATGCCAATGTAAATTTAAACGCATCAGCGCCATATTCTTTAATTATATCAAGCGGATCTATTCCATTACCAAGAGACTTGGACATTTTTCTGCCATGCTTGTCTCTTACAAGTCCATGTATATAAATATCCCTGAACGGAGCTTTGCCTGTAAATTCAAGGCTTACCATTATCATTCTGGATACCCAGAAAAATATTATGTCATACGCTGTTACAAGAGTTGTTGTTGGGAAAAAATATTTTAAGTCTTCTGTTTCCTGGGGCCACCCTAAAGTAGAAAAAGGCCAGAGCCATGATGAAAACCATGTATCCAGAACATCTTCATCCTGTTTTATATTTTTACTTCCGCAGTCAAGGCATTTATCAGGATCTTTTCTTGCAACGATCATTTTGCCGCAATCATCGCAATACCATACAGGTATTCTATGTCCCCACCAGAGCTGACGAGATATACACCAATCTCTTATGTTTTCAAGCCAGTGTTTATATGTATTCTCCCATCTCTTTGGATAAAAAACAACTTCCCCTTTTTTCCACGCATCGAGCGCTTTTTCTGCAAGAGGTTTCATTTTTACAAACCACTGTTCAGACATATATGGTTCTACCACATTATGGCATCTGTAGCAGTGACCAACCTGATGCTTAATAGAAGCATCTTTTATATAAAGCCCTTGTTTTATAAGATCTTCAACAACAGCTTTTCTTGCATCAAGTACTTTCATTCCCCTGTATTTTTCAGGAACATTTGAATTTAAAGTTGCATCTTCGTTTAAGATATTTATCTTTTCAAGACCATGTCTTTCGCTTATTGCCCAGTCATTGGGATCATGTGCAGGAGTTACTTTTACAACACCTGTTCCAAACTCTTTTTCAACATAAGAATCTGCAATTATTGGAATCAACCTCTCTGCCAGAGGAAGTCTTACTTTTTTACCAATATATTTTTTATATCTTTCATCATCAGGATTTACTGCAACTGCTGTATCTCCAAGCATTGTCTCAGGTCTTGTTGTTGCTATCTCAAGCTTTTCTTTTCCATCTTCAAGAGGATAATAATAGTGATACATCTTGCCATCAAGCTCTTTATGATCAACTTCATCATCAGCAAGAGCTGTTCCGCATGATCCGCACCAGTTAACAAGATACTTCCCTTTATATACCAAGCCTCTTTCATAAAGGCTTACAAAAACTTCCCTTACAGCATTGGAAAGCCCTTCATCCAGCGTAAATCTCTCGCGTGTCCAGTCGCAGGAACACCCTATTTTCTGAAGCTGGTTTGCTATTATCTCATGGTGATCTTTGGCAACTTCCCATGTTTTTTCTATGAATTTTTCCCTGCCAAGATCCAGCCTTTTTATCCCTTCTTTAAGAAGCTTTCTCTCAACAACATTTTGAGTCGCAATACCTGCGTGGTCTGTCCCGGGAACCCACAATGTTGGAGTGCCATTCATTCTGTAATATCTTATAAGCACGTCTTGTAGCGAATTATTGAGCCCATGCCCCATGTGAAGAACACCAGTGACATTTGGAGGAGGAATAACAATAACAAAGGGTTTTACCCCTTTTTTTACACGAGGAAGAAATTCTTTTTTTTCAAGAGAGGATTTATATATCCTGTCTTCAAATTTTTCAGGATCAAATGTTTTTTCAAGTTCAATTGCTTTCATTTATGTTATTACTCCTTCCAACAGCTCCCTTCCGGACGCCGTAATATTAACAAATAAATATCACTGCTTCAAGAAAAAAAAACTTTGTGATATATTTAAACAAATGATAAATAAAGGCTCTCTTTTTAAAACAGCTATTATATTATTTTCTTATTTATTTCTTATGTCGCAAGCATTTTATGACTCGCTGCCTCAGCAAAAAAACGATCTCATAAAGCTGCTTGAAACTAAGTTTAATATTACAGATAGAAATATTATTACAGCTCTCCAGTCGGTAAATAGAGAGGATTTTCTTCCCGAAGAGTTAAAAAAATATGCCTATATCGATATTTCAGTGCCAATTGATAACTCTAATGTAATTATATCATACTCTGATCTTATGAAAGCAATTACATCTCTTAAAAACACCAGAAGAGAAAAAGCTCTTGTAATTGGCAAAAATTCAGATTTTACCGCAGTTATATTATCATTTTTATACAAACAGGTTTATCTTATAGAATCTAATATTGAATTGAAAGATAGAAATGAAACACTTATAAAAGGGAGATACAATAACATTATTTCCGCATTTTCTAATGATCATAACTATTTTAGCATAAATAGCCCTTTTGATCTTGTTTTTATAAATAGCTCAATAAATGAATTTACAAGTAATTATATAGATTTGGTTAACCAGAATGGAGAGGTTATATTTGCCCTCTCTGACAGATATGGATTTAATATATTACATAAAGCCACTAAAATAGGGTTTTCTTATAATATTACTATTTTAGGAGAGGTGCTATTTCCTTCTTTAAACTGATATAAAGGGGAGAAAACTTTTAAACCTTGCCTCTACGCCTTGACATGTTGATTTTTTCCATGTTTCGGTAGTAGGCTGCCTGTTGTTGTATCTCTTCTGTCTCTGAAGTAAAAACCTTGTTATCTAAAATCTTGATTTTTTTATTCGCAAAAAGTTCAGCAAGAAGAGAACTGCCGTCTGTTTCTTTTACAGGACCTACCATTTCAAGAAGTTCCTTGGGGCCCATATTAAATGTATATGGTGTTTTTGGAGTTATAGTAGCT
>WRFK01000113.1 GCA_009778835.1 Spirochaetaceae bacterium | reverse complement strand
TTCCAAGAGTATTTATTATGGGCGTAAGTTTCTCATTTGATACAACTTTATCTATTCTTGTTTTTTCAACATTAAGCATTTTTCCCCAAAGAGGAAGGATTGCCTGAAATTGCCTGTCCCTGCCCTGCTTTGCGCTTCCCCCTGCGCTGTCTCCCTCAACTATGTAAACTTCGCATTTTTCCGGATCTTTTTCGCTGCAGTCTGCAAGTTTACCGGGCATTCCCGTGCTTTCCAGAAAACTCTTTCGTCTGGTAAGTTCTTTTGCCTTTCTTGCTGCAATTCTTGCTTTTGCCGCATTTATTAATTTTTCGAGTATTTTATCCAGAATTCCCGGGTTTTCTTCAAAATAAGCAGTAAGGGTTTCGTTTACAAGCGATTCTACAATACCTTTGACATCCGAATTACCAAGTTTTGCTTTTGTTTGGCCTTCAAACTGAGGCTCCGGTATTTTTATTGAAACTACTGCAGTAAGCCCTTCTCTTACATCTTCTCCTGAAAGAGATTCTTCTACTTTTTTAACAAATTTGGATTTTTTAACAAATTCATTAAAAACTCTTGTAAGAGCTGATTTAAAACCAACAAGATGGGTTCCCCCCTCCCTGGTATTTATATTATTTACAAATGAAAAAATGTTTTCGTTATAGCCATCATTATATTCAAGAGCAACTTCTACCTCTGTATTTTCTTTTGTTCCAGATATATAAATGGGTTCTTTATCAAGGGTGCCCTTATTTTTGTTAAGATAGCTAACAAAAGATTTTACACCGCCCTCAAAACGAAACTCATGTTCTTTTACTGTAGGTAATCTAAAATCTTTTATGGTTATTGTTATTGATTTATTAAGAAAAGCAAGCTCTCTTAATCTGTTTGAAAGCACTTCAAAACTAAAAAGATTTGTTTCCATTATTTCCAGATCCGGATAAAATCTTACACAAGTACCTGTTTTATCTGTTTCTCCGATCTGTTCTACCGGCTTATCCGGTACACCCCGTTTATAACTCTGGAAAAAGACTTTTCCGTCCATATAGACTTCAACGGACATCCATTCACAAAGAGCATTAACAACAGATGCACCTACGCCATGAAGCCCTCCGGAAACTTTATAACTATTTTTTTCGAATTTTCCGCCTGCATGAAGACGGGTCATTACAAGTTCCAATGCGCTTATGTTTTCTCCTGTATGGAGATCAACAGGAATTCCCCGGCCATTGTCGGTTACTTTTATAGAGTTTCCTTTTTCTATCTCAACATCTACTTTATTACAAAAACCAGCCAGCGCTTCATCGATACTATTATCAACGATTTCATAAACAAGTTGGTGCAGACCATCCGGGCCCGTAGACCCAATATACATGCCCGGTCTTTTCCGGACAGCTTCAAGCCCTTTAAGGACCTGAATATTTTGGGCCGAATATTTATTTTCCATTTTTTATTTTACCTGACACAATGAGAATTAAAACAATACTGCAAAAGTATATATTTTTATCCCACAAATAGCAATAAACATAAGCCTTTAAAGCGCTTTAAAAGAATTAAAAAGATACTTTAAATTTTTAAAAAGCTGTAATAAGATATATTGCTGATATACCATTTTTGTAGGTTTATAAAACACATTTCATTAATAACTTGTGAATAACTATTATAAAAAAAGAGTTTTTTCTATTGTGATTTAAATTCTATAAAAAAGTATATGCAGGTAGCGCTTTTAGAATAATTAACTTATTACAAGATAAAGAATTATTATTGAAATAAAAAAAGCTTTCATGTTTGCCTGAAATAAACTTTTAATCATTACTATTTATTTTTGTGGATAAGTTGTTGATAAGTTATGGAGTATTCAATGAATTCCTGGAATTATGAAGTTTTTTGGAAAGAAATGCTAAATCAGATAAAAAACTCTATTTCAAAAGAAGAGTTTTCAATGTGGTTTAATAATATCTCATATTGTTCCTCAGAAGAAAATACTATAGTTCTTTCTGTTCCTTCCAACTTTTTCATGGATCAAATAAAACAGCGATATCTTCCACTTATAAAAGAGACAATAGGTGAACTTTCCGGAGATAAAATTAATGTTTCTTTTACTGTGGCAAAAAAAGATATAAAAGAAGAAACCAATAAACAAAAAATTAGCCAGACAGAAGAGATAAAAAAACATCCAGATCTTAGAGAAGATTACTCTTTCAAAAATTTTGTTGTTGGAGAAAATAACTCTTTTGCAGCAAACGCAGCTCTTGCAATATCGAATAATCCCGGTAAATCTTATAATCCTTTTTTAATATATGGCGGAGTTGGACTTGGAAAAACACATCTTCTTCAGGCAATAGGACATGCTGTTCATAAAAATTTTGCAGGCAAGAAAAAAATAGTTTTTGTAACAGCAGAAGACTTTACCAATGAATTTGTATCATATATAAAAAAACTCAAGCCAGATGCATTTAAAAATAAATACAGATCGCAGGATTTACTCTTAATAGACGACATCCATTTTTTCCAAAACACAGACAGGATTCAGGAAGAACTTTTTCATACATTCAATGCTCTTTATGGAGCAAAAAAGCAAATGGTTTTTACCTGCGACAGACCTGTTTCGGAGCTTAAAAATATTACAGACAGAATGAAGAGCAGGTTCGAAATGGGACTTAAGGTAGAGCTTAACCCTCCTGCATTTGAGACAAGACTTGCAATATTAAAAAATAAGGTAGAATCTCTTAATATATCAATATCCGATGATATTCTTGAATTAATAGCGCAAAATATCACTTCTAATGTAAGAGATATGGAAGCAGCTCTTACGAAACTTGTTGCTTATGCAGAGCTTGTAAATAAAAAAATAACAAAAGAAATCGCTCAACAGCAGCTTATAGATGTTTTTACAACAACCAAGCCTGGCGGTATTTCTATAGACATTATACAAAAAAAGGTGGCAGAATATTTTAACCTTTCTCATGTAGACCTCCGCGGAAGAAAAAGGACAAAAGCTATTGCTTTTCCGCGCCAAATAGGGATGTATATAGCAAGAGAACTTACAGAATATTCTACAACAGAAATTGGGTCGGATTTTGGCGATAGAGACCATACAACAGTAATATATGCAATACAAAAAATAGAGGGCAGCCTTAAGTCAGATCCAACAATGGAAGCAATAATTAATAATATAATAAGAGCTGTTAAAGAACATAGTTCTAAATAATAACTTGTTTATAAAATATATAAAATTATGATATTATATTAATAATTGTTGATAATGTGGATAAATGTTAATAATTAAAAAAATTATCCACATAAATTATTTCTTATAAGTAAAAGAATTATTTCTCTTTTACACATATTATATGTACTTATTATTACTATTATTAAAATTTATTAATATAATAATAAGAGAAAGAAATGGAGAATAAAATGAAATTTAAATGTAATAAAAATTCTATTCTTAATGAAATTTCAATTACTCAGGATATTATCTCTTCAAAAAATGCAATATCTATACTTTCAAATGTCCTTCTTGTGGCAGATAATAATCTTCTTACAATAAAAGCAACAGATCTAAAAATAGGCTTTGAAACACAAATACCGGTATCTGTTGAAGAACCAGGAATAACTACAGTTTTCTGTGATAAATTACTGGGCATATTAAGAACAATGCCGGAAGGGGATATAAAATTTTCTTTGGAAGAACAGAAGATGATTATAAGATCCGAGAACAATAATATTGTTTTTCAGCTAAAAGTTATTGATGCTGAAAAATTTCCTGCTCTTAAAAATGTTTCCGATAATAACTATTTTTCCATTCCACAAAAAGATTTTATTGAGATGATAACTCAAACAAGTTTTGCTGTATCAAAAGATGAAACAAGATATTTTATGAATGGTGTTTTTCTTGAAAAAAAGGAAAACAGTTTTATAATGGTAGCAACGGACGGAAGAAGGCTCTCTTTTATAAAAAAGGAATTTGATTCTATTCCGGAAAATATAGAAAGCAGTATTATTCCTATAAAAATTCTTGAAATAATAAAAAAACTTGCAACAGGAGAGGGAGAATTTCTTATTGCTATTTCTGATAAAACAATTTTTATAAAATTCGATGATAATAAAATATATTCAAACCTCATTGAAGGGCAATTTCCAAATTATGAGCGGGTAATACCTGAAAAACAGGAGCTCGTAGCAATTATTTCCAAAGAAGATTTTATTTCTGCATTAAAAAGGGTTTCGGTTCTTGTTGAACAGAAGTCAAAAAGGGTTTTAATGAAATTTTACGAAGGAAGCGTTGATATATATACAGAAGAAACAGAAATAGGCGATTCCAAAGAGACTCTTTCCTGTGAATATTCCGGACCTGAGTTTACGATGGTAATAAATTATGTTTACCTCCAGGACCCAATAAAAGTTATGGAAGAAGAAGATGTTTCTTTTAAATTCACAGACCCCTCAAAAGCAGTAACAATGTCTTCTGTTCCCGAGCATGACTATTTTCATATTGTGATGCCAATGCAGATTTAGGATAATTTAAAAGCAGGAAACTTATTGAGCTTTTTTTCCGTAAGTACATATAATTTTCGTAATTTAGAAAACACTCAGATAAATACAAACGCAAAAAATATATTTCTCATAGGAGAAAATGGGCACGGGAAAACAAATTTTCTCGAAGCAGTCTATGTTTTGTGTTTTGGCAACTCTTTTAGGACAAAAATAGATTCTCTTTTTGTAAAAGAGGATGAGAAAGAGATGTCTGTAAAAGGTATTTATGAGGATGAAAAAAAAGAGTGCGGCACAGATGTCTTGCCTTGCACCAGCCAAAGCCCGCAGGCAATTGATGGGGATGGATCATCACGGACAGAGCAGGGGGGAATTAAAAATAGCATCCTGCTATCTATAGTTAAGGGGAAAAAAACAATTATCCTTAATGAAAAAAAAATTAAGGATAGAAAAGAGATAATATATAATATTCCCTGTGTTGTTTTTTCACACGATGACATATATTTTGTAAACGGAACTCCGGACAGGAGAAGGACATTTTTTAACCAGACAATAAGCCTTTTTGACTGCAATTATCTTGATAATCTAAGACAATATGAAAAAATATTAAAAAACAGAAACGCTGTTCTAAAAAATAATGATAAAGAAATTATATCTGTTTTAGATATGCAGCTTGCGGAAAAAGGGATAGAATTAATAAGAACAAGAGAAAAAATAACAGAAGAGTTTAATGAAACATTTTCTGCTGTTTTTTCAAAAGTATCTGCTTTTGATTCCAAAATAAAAATACTTTACAATCCTTCCTGGGGTTTTGAGTCAGATATTGAAAAAATAAAAAAAATACTTTTATCAAAAATAGAAGCAGAAACAGCGCTGGGGACAACGCTTACCGGGCCGCATAGAGACAGGTTTTATTATTATATGAATAAAAAAGATTTTACAAAAATTGCATCAACAGGACAAACCAGGTTAATATCTCTTGCATTAAAAACAGCGCAGGCAGAATTTTACAGAGAGAAAACCGGAAAAAAGCCTTTGGTTCTTCTTGAC
>WRFK01000112.1 GCA_009778835.1 Spirochaetaceae bacterium | reverse complement strand
TTCGCCTGTAACCATATCCGAAGTAATTATTTTACCCCCTTCAAGTTCAACAGACTCCCCTTTCTGAAGCTTGGACCAGAGGCTTCCTTTTGGTATATTTAATTCCAAAGCTTTTTCCGGGTAAAAAATCCCGGATCTTTTTTCTTCTATAAAAGAATAACCCATACATGGTTTAGTATGGTTAAGGGGAAATGCATCTATATGAAACCCATCCCCTTTAAAAACAGTGCCAGCCTGACCCTGCGGGACTTCTATTACTTCGATTTTATAGTTTATGTACATATCAAGAATTCTTCTGTTTTCTTCGATATATTCCCCCACTTTTGGAGGACCAATAATATATAAAGGGTCATTTCGCTCAACCTGCGCAGAAAGCATTAATATACCATGTAAACCTGTTACATGGTCTGCATGCATATGCGATATCAATACAACAGATATTTTTTTCCACTTTATATTTAGTTTTTTGAGAGAAATTTGTGTTGCTTCGCCGCAGTCAAAGAGAAACAGCTCTCCATCTCTTCTTAAAAGAACAGATGTAAGATAACGCCCCGGTAAAGGCATCATCCCGCCGCAACCCAGTACAAATAGTTCAAGATTCATTTGATATTTACAATATAAATTAGTGATTATTTTATCAAGTAAAATTACTCTTTATAAATAATAATTTTATCATCTTTATAATCAACAACAGCACTAGAGTTGCTTGTTATTTCCCCTCTAATAACCATCATTGAAAGCTGATCCTCAACATCGTTTTGGATAACTCTTCTTAAAGGACGCGCTCCATACCTTGAGTCCCACCCCTTTTCAATAAGATAATTTTTTGCAGCTTCTGTCACTTTTATTCCAATATGTTTCTCAGAAAGCCTTGTTTCAAGCTCTTTTACCATATTATCGCATATCATACCCATCTGTTCTCTGCTAAGGCTTTCAAAAACCACTATATCATCTACTCTATTAAGGAATTCCGGTCTGAATATCCTTTTAAGCTCATTAAGCGCCGATGATTTGATTTCTGCATAAGTTATATCCCCGCTATTTTTAAAGCCAAGAGAAAAACCTGTAGATATATCTCTTGCCCCTGCATTAGATGTCATAATTATTACAGCATTGCGGAAAGATACCCTGTGGCCAAGGTTATCCTGTATTTCCCCTTCTTCAAGAATTTGGAGTAAAAGATTGAATACATCGGGATGTGCTTTTTCGATTTCATCAAAAAGAACCACGCAATATGGTTTTCTTCTAACCTTTTCTGTCAATACTCCCCCTTCATCATAGCCAATATAGCCCGGAGGAGAGCCTACAAGGCGGGAGGAATTGTGTTTTTCCATATAATCGGACATATCGATTCTTATAAGAGAATCGGGGCTTCCGAAAAGAAATTCCGCAAGTGTTTTTCCAAGAAGTGTTTTTCCAACACCTGTTGGACCAAGGAATATAAAAGAACCAAGCGGTTTTGCATGAGAAGAAATTCCTGTTCTTCTTCTTCGTATTGAAGAAGAGACTACTTTTATCGCATCTTCCTGACCTATTACTGTTTTATGAAGATGATCTTCGATTTTAAGAAGCTTTTCTGACTCATCTTCGGCAATATGAGTTACAGGAATTCCTGTTATTTCCGCAAGAACCTCATGGATATCTGACTCATCTATAAGATTCTGTTTTACTTTTACAGTTTCTTTCCATGATGATTCAATAATATTTTTCTCATCCCATAGATTTTTTATTTTGTCCCGTACAGAAGCAGCTTTTTCATAATCCTGATTATTTACATAAGTCCTTTTTTCCGCATTAAGATCATCCAGCTGGTTATTGATATTATCAAGTTCTTCGGGTTTTACCCTTACAGCTATTCTTTTGCGTGCGCCTGCTTCATCAAGTATATCTATTGCTTTATCGGGCATGAGCCTGTCTGTAATATACCTTGCTGCAAGTTTTACTACAGTTTTTACAGCTTCGTCGCTATATGTTACATTATGAAAATCTTCATAATATTTCTTTATCCCTTCAAGTATCTCAATTGTTTCCTGAAATGCCGGCTCCTCAATAAGAACAGGCTGGAATCTTCTTTCAAGAGCAGTATCTCTTTCAATATTTTTTCTATATTCGTTTAAAGTTGTAGCTCCAATACATTGAATTTCATTGCGGGATAGCGCTGGTTTTAACATATTTGAAGCATCTATTGCCCCTTCTGCCCCACCTGCTCCTACAATAGTATGAATTTCATCTATAAAGAGTATGATGTCTCTTGCTATTTTTATCTCTTTCATTATTCGTTTTAAACGTTCTTCAAATTCCCCTCTGTATTTTGTGCCTGCAATTACAGACGCAAGGTCCAAAACCATTACTCTTTTACTCTGAAGAATGTCGGGAACTTTGCACAAAGCTATTCTTGTAGCAAGCCCTTCAACAATCGCTGTTTTTCCTACGCCAGGTTCTCCAAGCAGTATGGGGTTATTCTTAGTCCTGCGGGCAAGTATCTGCACAACTCTGCCAATTTCTCTTTCCCGTCCAATTACAGGGTCAAGCTGTCCTGTTGCTGCCATTTCTGTAAGATCTTTGGAAAATTCATTTAGTAATGGGGTATTTTTCCCTCCTGAAGTAAGAGGTTTTTTTATAACTGCTATCTGTTTGTTTATTTTACTATCTGATTTTGCTATTTCAGACATCTCTGCTATAGCATCCCGCAATAGTTCAGGTGTAATGCCCCTGCTTATAAGGAACATTGAAACAATACTTCCGGGTTCATTTGCTGCTGCCAGCAGGAGGTGTTCTGTTCCAATGTATTCATGGTTGAATTTCTTGGCTTCTTCAGCGGAATTTTCAAGAAATTTTCTCCCTCTTTTTGAAAGGGGAACATCTCCAAGATAAAATCCACCCTTTTTAAATATGTTATTTTCAATTTCAACCTGTAATTGCACAGGTTCAATTTTAAATTTTCTTAAGATTTTTAGCGCCTGTCCTTCCCCTTCTTTGATAAGCGCAAGTATAATATGTTCCGGTAAAAGCTGATCAGCATGAAATCTTTTTGCTTCTTCCTGCGCGATCAAAGCAAGCACTTTTTGAGCCCTTTTAGTTAATCCTTTAAACATCTTTATTCCTTAATAAATTATTCCTGATATATTCAGCTCTTATTATCTCTTCATCAGAGTTATATTCCAAATTTTTTATATGTGACCTTTGTATTTGCAATAATAAACAATTTAATTGTGAATATGTTATACTTTTATCGATTAAATTGTAATACTTACCTAATTTTAGTGATGAAAGATGCTTTATGGCCTCTGCCAAAGTGATTTTCCTGCAATTTTCAAGAATCCCTTTTGCCCTAAAAATCTCATCTTCAATATTGGCTCTATCGTTCTCTATGATTATATTTCGTGTTTCCCGTTCATATCCTGCAATAATATCTGCCATACTCTCAAGTTGTATTATAAAATCCTCTTCGCTTTTTCCTATAGAAAACTGATTATCAACAATATATAAATCTCCCATAGAATCTCCACAGGAGGAAGAAGAGGCGTTTTTTTCCTCTGTAAAACCCCTTACAGCAAAGCCTGCGCGCATTATTTCGGTAAGTGTTTTATCGATTTTATTGGCACGCCTTATTGCCGGTAAAAAGAGCATTACAGATGCATTCATCCCTGTTCCGGACGAAGATATGTCAGATGTAAGATAACCATATTGTGTGGAAAAGGCAAATTTAAACTTTTCGTCAAAAATATTATCAAGCTCATTGCAGCAATTATATGCTTTTCTCAAATTAAGGCCGCTTTTTAGGCTTTTTATTTTGATATGCTCATTTTCATTAAAAATTGCAAGAACTTCTTCATTATCCTTGATTAAAATCGATTGTTCTTCGCCTAAAGAGGAGCCAGATTTTATATAATTGCGCTCTTCAAGTATCTGTTTTTCAATTATTTTTAAATTATTGAAATTATAATAACTAAAGCCATACATATTTTTTACAGCTTTGAAAATTTCATTGAAAAGATAATCTGAATCTCTTTTGCTCATTTTTTCGGAAAAAACAATTCCTTCAATGTTACGTTTAAGATTTATCCAGCTTGAGGCTACTACATCGTTTTCCGGCCCTTCTTCGCTAAACCATCCCCTGGAAGTAATTTTGAAATTGCTATTTACCATCTTTTTCTAATTGTTTCTCCATTAGCTTTATTTTATCCCGCAAATAAGCTGCTTTTTCAAAATCCTCATTTTTTACAGCCTGATTCAATAATGATTGAAGATTATCTATTTTTTTCATCCTCTGGCTTAAAATATTTATTTTAAAAGGATATTTACCTTTATGTTCGGCAGATCCTGCATTTGTTTTTAAATACGAAGTTATATATTTTCGAAATTCTTTGTAACATGCGGGACAACCTGCTTTTCCTCTCTTTTTTAATTCTTCCAGGGTTTTACCGCATACATAGCATACTTTTACAAGATCTTTATCTGTTACAGCTTTCTTTATTTCTGCGAAATTTTTAAGAAGATTTTTTAAATTTATATTAAGTTCAGAGTTATTTATTGTAAGGCCTTTCTCTCTTGCGCATTTTTCACAAATACTTATATTGATTTCTTCGTTTCCTGCAATCTGTTGTATATGGATCACTGCTTTATTATTGCCGCAAATATCACATTTCATTTTTATATCTTACTGTTTTTCGTTATGCTTGTCTAGAATGAGAATTGCTATCAATATTTAGCCAAGCCGAAGCATGGATAACAGCAGAAACTAATAACGCCACTAAAAGCTTATGCCGGACAATAGGGCAAATCCTGCCATATAGGGATATCCTCCGCGCACAGAGGGCTCTATAAAAAAAAGTTTTCCAATATGAAACCGCCAGCCCAGGCTTAATCCAGCAGAAAACATGCCATATTCGGCAGGCATGGAAATATCTTTTTCGCGCTCGAAAAAAATAGCAGGGCCTCCGGCAAACTGGATAAAAGGACCGGATGAAACAGAGTCTGAGGCCAGCAGATACCAACGAATAAGAAAGTTTATTTCCATTACATCCAATTCATTCTCCGCATCAAAAAGAAAGAGTGCCTTGAGTCCTGTTGAGACTCTTTTTCCATAACCCACAGCCAGACCAGGGCCATAGGAAAAACTAAAAGCGCTGTAGAAAGCAATTTCCGCAGCTGGGCTTATCCACACGTCCCCCCTTTCAGAAGGCGCTGCAAGATAGTGCCGTAGAGGTTCTGCAACAGGCGCTTGCGCAAAAGAAGGAACAATGGAAAAAATCAGCAATAAAAAGATCAATCCCAATACATTTACTTTTTTGGGCATTGAGATAAAGGTTTTATATGTAAGAAATAATTGAGAATAATTTTTTATCATCAAACACCTCTAAAAGCGATAGCCCAACCCAATCCACGGTCTCAAAAAGCCAAAGTAGTCTCTTGTAAAGAACTGGGAATAATCCATACCAATTTCAAAATACAGATTTTTCCTGATCAGGTACAGGAACGATACGCCGATATTTGCATGGAATGAATATTGGCCAATTGACGATACTGGTTCAATTTCC
>WRFK01000111.1 GCA_009778835.1 Spirochaetaceae bacterium | reverse complement strand
TTTGCAGAATCTTTTGCAAAAGCAGGAACAAATATTATGGGAGGATGCTGCGGCACAACTCCACAACATATAAAACTGCTTACAAAAGAACTTGCGAAATATAAGCCTGTTTTGCCAAAAGCAGAAGATATTATTACACTTTCAAGCGCAACAGAAGCTCTTATCTCAAATAAAAAATCAGGACTGCAAATAATAGGGGAAAGAATAAATCCCACAGGAAAGAGAAAACTTCAGGAAGAGCTTCTTGAAGGCAAATTATCCCTTGTGCGCAAAATGGCAACAGAACAGGAAGCATCGGGCGCAAATCTTTTAGATATAAATGCAGGAATGCCTGGAATCAATGAAAAAGAAACAGTAATAAAAATAATAGATATGCTTGCCCCTTGGTGCAAGCTCCCTCTTGTAATAGATTCATCTTCGCCGGAAGTCGTAGAAACAGCTCTTAGAAAATATCCGGGAAGGTCTCTTATAAATTCGATATCAGGCGAAAAGGAAAAAATTGAAAAACTTCTGCCGATTGCAGCAAAATATGGGGCAATGTTTATTCTTTTGCCTATTAAAGATAATGAGCTTCCCGAAAAAGCGGAAACAAGAGTAGAAATCATAAAAGAAGTTTTTAAAAGCGCAGAAAAATTGGGTTTTACAAAAAATGATATAATCATCGACGGTCTTGTTATGACTGTTTCATCAAGCCCAAAAGCTCCGGCAGAAACTCTTAAAACAATAAGATGGGCAACTGAAAACGGATTCTCCTCGTTAGCCGGCCTTTCTAATGTTTCGTTTGGGCTGCCCGAACGAAAAAAGATAAACTCATCTTTTCTTTCAATGGCTGTTGCAAATGGCATGACCCATGTAATCGCAAATCCAGGAGAAACAGAGTTGATGTGGGCAAAATATTCAGCTGATCTCCTTGCAGGAAAAGATGTTGATGCATTATCCTATATTAAATTTGCTTCTGAAAATCCAGACAACAATATTCAACCTGTTCCAAAAGAGAGTCTGGAAAAAGTATCGGGAAAAGATCCTGTTTATGACTGCATTGTCTCCGGCAACAGGGACGATATATCAGGCTATGTACAGGATATTTTTGAAAAAGGGATGGCTCCAAAAGATATTCTTGAAAAAATAATGATCCCCGCGATTATGTATGTAGGCGAGCTTTATGACAATAAAAAGTATTTTCTGCCGCAGCTTATTGCAAGCGCAGAGACAATGAAAAAAGGGTTTGCCATACTCCAGCCTTTTCTTGAAGATAAAAATTCAACTTCAAAAGGTAAAATACTTTTTGCGACAGTGGAAGGGGATATACACGATATTGGAAAAAATATTGTAATACTTATGCTTCGCAATTATGGCTTCGATGTAAAAGACCTTGGTAAATCTGTTCCCGCAGAAGAGATCATAAAAATCGCAAAAGAATTTAAACCAGATATTATTGCGCTCTCTGCGCTTATGACAACAACAATGGTAAAAATGCCTGAAGTTATTGAGTTTGCGAAAAAAGAAGGGATAAATTCGTTATTTATGGTTGGCGGAGCTGTTGTTACAAAAGAGTGGGCAGCGTCAATAGGGGCAAATTATTCAAAAGATGGAGTTGAGGCTGTAAAAGTCGCATCAAACCTTGTGAAATGACAGACTCCTTATTGCTCCAGACCGGAGCATATGTCCCTAATCGGAGCCTGTCCCGATGAAAATTACATTTCCCTCTGGGCTGTAACTTCGTATATCTGGCTTCCTTCAAACCCTTTTATATCTTTGATCCAATATAAAAATTTTTCAGCTTCTGCTCTTGTGGAGTAAGATCCAACCCTTACACGGTAAAAAGTTTTATCTCCCGATACTTTGGTCTGGACTACTGCCGGGAATCCCTTTGCTGTAATTACTTTTCTCTCTTCTTCTGCTCTGGCAATTGTTGAAAAAGAATTTGTCTGTATCCAATATTCTTTTACGCTTTTTACAGTTTTAGAAGCAGAAGTTTTATCAGCAGGTTTTTTAGCAGTTGGTTCGCTTTTTTTGATATTTGAATCAGCAGAAGATACTTTTGGCTGTTCAACTTTTTTTACAGGCAAAGATACAACTGCTTTTCCGCTATCTTTATTATCATCAGAAATAGTAATTTTATCTTTGTCTAAATCCGAGCCCTCGGCAGAAACAACAAAACCATCCTCGTTGTTCTCCGAAGGTGTAATATCGTTAAGCGTAGGATACTCGCTTCCTGTTCTTGCCCATTCTATAGGGTCAAACTGATTATTATCGGACTTTGAATCCGAAGATATTGCTCCCTGTTCTCTGCCTATAGCAGAAGGTCCAAATATAAAAAGAGCACTTCCAAGTACAGCAAGAAGCAAAACTGCTATAGAAAGGGTAATCCATAATATTTTTTGCTGGTCCATAAAGCCTATTTCCTTGAGTTTATAGTTTTTAAAATACTTTCAACTTTATCAGAAAGACTGTTAAGGTCTCCTGTGTTGTCTATAATATAAGTATCGACATGTTTTTTAGTTAGATTAGACTTCAGTTTTCTTTGAGAAAACATTCTGCTAAGGGCAAAAAAAACACCTCTGTTATCCCTGTATAAAGCCATATCGAGCCTTTTTAAAAACGGAGCAGTCACCCAGATAACAGCATCGCAAAATTTATGAAGCCCCATGCGGGCAAGTATAGCTGCATCAATAAGGATATTTTTTCCCTGGTGCTTTTTAAGGATCTCTTCAACTTCATGCACCATAACAGGGTGAACTATTTTTTCAAGCTGATCCCTTTTTTTGCTGCTTCTAAAGACAATTTTTCCCAAAGCTCGCCTGTTTACTTCTTCATTTATAATAACAATGCTGCCGAATGTTTCTTTGATTTCGGTTTTTTTTATATTTAAAGCAGCGTGGCCAAGTTTATCCACTTCAATAACATAAAAGCCTCTTTTCTCAAATTCTTCAGCTATTGAACTTTTGCCGCTGCAGTATTTACCTGTTAGCCCTATTACCATTAGTGCATATCTCCCCAACTTTCTCCGGTTTCAACAGTAACTCTTAAAGGAACTTTAAGTTTTATTACAGATTCCATCTCTTCTTTCAGAAGGTTTTTCATGACATCAATCTCATTAAAAGGTACTTCAAAAATCAACTCATCATGTACCTGCAGTACCAATTTTGAATTTAATTTCTCTTTTTTGATTCTTAATGTTACATTAATCATTGCCTGCTTAACAATATCAGCAGCAGACCCCTGAATAGGGGTATTTACAGCCATTCTTTCCGCGCCATTTTTTTCATTTTTGTTTTTACTGTTTATACCATCTATATGGCGCTGCCGTCCAAGTATTGTTTTTACATAACCATTTTCTTCCGCATATTTAACTGTTTTATCAATAAAATCCCGGATCATTTTATAGCGGTCAAAATAAGATTTTATAAACTCATCTGCTCTTGCGCGCGGAATTTGCAATTCCCTGGAAAGGCGGAAGCTGCTCATTCCATACATAACTCCGAAATTTATTGTTTTTGCTATGCGCCTCTGTTCCTGTGTAACTTTATCCGGAGGAATATCAAATATCAGGGTTGCTGTAAGGGTATGCACATCTGTTTTTTCTGTAAAAGCGCGGGTCAATTCCGGATCCTCTGAAAGATGAGCAAGCACAACAAGCTCTATCTGGGAATAGTCTGCGCTCATAAAAACCCGCCCCGCAGAAGGGATAAAAGCTTTCCTGATTTTTCTGCCATCTTCATCTTTTATGGGGATATTCTGCAAATTGGGATTGATACTTGAAAGTCTTCCTGTTGCAGTCCCTGTTTGTCTGTATGTTGTATGTATTTTGGAAGTTGATGATTCCGATAACAGAGGAAGAGCATCCACATAAGTTGATTTTAGTTTTGAAAATCCTCTGTATTTTAGAACAAGAGCAGGAAGCGGATCTTCTTTTGCAAGCTCTTCCAGAACATAGTTATCTGTTGAATAACCTGTCTTGGTTTTTTTTATTGTTTTAAGCTGCCTGTCAACAAAAAGCACTTCCTGGAGCTGTTTTGTGGAACTTATATTAAATTCTTTACCGCAAAGTTCATATATCTCGCTTTCCAGTTTTGATATTCTTTTTCCAAGTTCTTTGCCGTATGATTCAAGAACTTCTTTTCTTACCCTTACCCCTTCTTTCTCCATATCTGAAAGAATAACAACAACAGGCATTTCAAGATCAAAAAACAGCGGCTCTAATTCTCTTTCTTTAAGCTGCTTGCTGAAAACAGTATAAAGTCTGTAAGTTATATCTGCATCTTCGCCTGAGTATTGGACTGCTGTATCAAGAGGGATCTGGTCAAATGTTTTATCTTGCGGCACAACATCTTTATAGGTAATTGTTTTATAATCAAGGTAATATTCTGCAAGATAGTCCATGCCAAAAGAAACAAGGCGCGTATTAAGAAGCCAGGCTGCGATCATTGTATCAAACCATATATTGACTGGCTTTATGCCCCATTTGCAAAGCACTTTATAATCAAATTTTATATTTTGTCCTATAAGCTTTAAAGAGTCATCTTCCAGAATAGCGCGCAGCCTGTTTTTAACAAGAGATTCTGACAGAATTTCTTTATCGTCTGCCCTAAGCGGGATATAATAACCAATGCCATTTTCAAAAGCTATGGAAAACCCTACCGGGTTTGATGTAAGCGTATCGAGTCCGTCTGTTTCTATGTCAAAAGAAAATATTTTTTTCTCTTTTACTTTTTTTATCAGGGAATCAAGAGCATTAAGGTCTGTAACAGCAATATAGGAACCTTTTCCTTTTAGTATTTTAATTTCATCTTCGCTAAAATATTTTTTTAGGTCTTCCGGAATGGATATATCTGTTACTGTCGATGAAAAAGCATCTTCGCTGTTTTCATTATAAGAAGCTTCCTCATGTTCCGATTCCTGGCTGCCTGATTTAACAGCCGGAGCGCCCTGAACCCCACTTTTTCCTGTTATCCACGTAACAAGGCTTTTCGCATTTTCATTTTCAAAAAGCGGCACAGCATTTAAAAAAGCAAAATTGCTTGTGGAAAAATCATCGATCAAAGTATCTACTTTAATATCATCTTTAAGAATAACAAGATCCCTGCTTATTTTACAGCTTTCCCTTCCCTCTTCAAGTTTGGTTTTAATGCTCCCTGTCATTTTATCAAGCGAATTATATATCCCTTCAATATTTCCGTATTTTTCAAGAAGCGATGACGCATTCTTGGGTCCTATTCCCCTAACTCCCGGGATATTATCTGCACTGTCGCCTGTAAGGGAGAGGTAGTCAACTATCTGGTCTGGATATACTCCGTATTGCGCAAAAACTTCTTCTTTTCCAAATTCTTCATAACCTGTCTTTCCTGGTTTTAAAATAGCAGTATGGGTGGACACAAGCTGCATTAAATCTTTGTCGCCTGTAATAATAAAATATTTTCTTTCTTCGGAAAAACACTTTTTAGAAAAGGTGGCTATTATATCATCTGCTTCAAAGCCATTTACTCTTATAATTTTTACACCAATTGCTTCAAGTATTTTTTCGATTCTCGGTATTTGCGCATGAAGATCTTCCGGTGTTTTATCTCTTGTTGCTTTATATTCCGCATATTGTTCGTGCCTGAATGTAGG
>WRFK01000110.1 GCA_009778835.1 Spirochaetaceae bacterium | reverse complement strand
GCTTACACAACACGGCTATGGAAACGTAAATATACATGCGACCGATCCAGGTATAGGATGGGAGATGGGAGGATTATATCCTCCGGGAACAGAAAATTATAATTTTCTTGATTATGGCACAGATTATCCCAGAGAAACAAATATTGATTTAGCCCTATATACCGAATACAGAATTCCATACTATGGCGTAAAATTTTACGCAGAGTTAGCAGCCGAGTATACCCGCAATAAAAGGAATGTAAAAGGAGAAAACGAATGGAAGTACTTTCTTACGCTTTCCGCAAAATGGCAGGCATACTAAAAAACAGAAAAAATATTTTCCTTACATTCTTTGCAGTATTAACTATAGTTTCTTTTATAAAAATTCCTCTTGCAATTGCGCAGAGCCAGTCACAGAGCGATTCGTTGGACAGCTCTTCCCATCATAAAGAATCAGATAATGCTGTTGCCAGCGACAAGGAAACAAAACCCGATAAAATTAATTTTCAAAGAATAATACCTCTTTCATCCCCTCTTTACAGGGAAATAGACAGGCTCTACCTGCTTGCAGGAAAAAGCCGTCCATCATTATCACGGCCATGGTCTGCAGATGAAGCAAAAAAAATTATGGAAGCGCTTCCTGAAAGCATGCTAGATTCTGTATCAGAGGTTTCCGCAGATGTAATTAAAAGAGAAATTGAATTCGGGAGTGAAAAAACAGGAACAAAAAAAGCATCTTTAAAAATTTCTCCTGAAATTAATATAGAAGGGTATTATAAAGTAAATGATGACAGAAAAGAGTGGGCGCATGGTTATGAAGAGAGACAACCTCTTTTTTCTGTCCCCTTTGAAAGTTGGTTTTTTACAAGCCTATACATGGATTTAGAAATCGAATTAAGGCAAGAGTATCAGGTTGTAAATTCAACCGATAACTATACGAATATAATTCCAAACCCTTATGATCTTGATTGGCATTTCCCATTCAGGGCATTTATGTCTGTTGGAGGAGAACACTGGAATATCCAGGCAGGAAGAGATAAAGCAAGCTGGGGCGCAGGAATTACAAGCAACATGTTGATCTCCGACTATTCTGATTATTATAATCTGATAAAATTTACTACCTACTGGGAGAGATTTAAATTTACCACGATCTATATGGGGCTTGATCCATGGCTTACAGATCAAGAGGAAGAATATAAAAATGATATTGGTTTTGGCGGATATGCCGGGTTTGATGAACTATTCAAAGCTTTTTTGGCACATAGAGTTGAATTTAAAATACGGGATAATCTTTCGCTTGCTATAAGTGAAGCAATAATATTTGGGGATAAATATATTAATATTACCGAACTAAATCCTGTTTTTATTTTTCATAGTCACTTTACACCTCAATACTCCAATGTTATTGCTTCGATCGAAGCAGATTATACCCCTTTTAGCGGATTCAACATTTATCTTCAGTTTGTAATGGATGAGTTTCAGATTCCGGGGGAAGATGAAGATAGCAGGCCAGGCGCTATGGGGCTTCTTGGAGGTTTTACTTTTGTGAAACAGGCTTTAGATGGTTATCTCTCATTTAATCTCGAAGCTGCATTTACAGATCCTTTTCTTTATAACAGATGGCATCCAAATGGAAGAATTACAAACAGAAGAAGAATGTGGTCATATGTTAGCGACAGCCATGAATATATAAATAAACCAATTGGTTACAGATATGGACCGGATGCTGTTGTAATGTATGGGGCAGCTCAGTATGAAAAATCGGACAAATACATTGTTGCCATAGATGCAAAATATACTCTTTTGGGAGAAATGAATGATTCACTGGATTATGCAGGGACATATTGGGAAGGGGTAAATAACGTTGCGACCAGCGAATATTTGGGTAAAAATGCCAATAAACTTAGCGCCCCTTCCGGCACTGTTGAAAGAGATCTGGTTTTGGGTCTTCATGGCAAGCTAAAACTTACCAAAAGAATATCTTTTGCTTCTGATATTTATTACATACATATTAATAACTATGGGAATATTTCAGGCAATACTATAAATGATTTTGAATTTATAGCCTCTGCAAAATTTAAATTTTAGTTATTTCTCATTCATAACTCTTCGCATATGCGGACCTACAGCTGAGCCGATCTCGCTAAGTCCTCGCAGGGACGCTGCGGAGACGCTCGACGGCTCAGCTTTCAGTCATATGCCAGATCTTAATTTGAATTCCTAATCTATTTGATTAATATTGCCGGGGTTATTGATCACATTCTCATAGAGCGATTTATATTTAGCGCCGAATGTTTCAAGAGTATGTTTTTGAAGGATATATTCACGCCCTAAAGCGCCCATTTCCCAAAGTTTTGTTATTTCAATATTTTTAAGTATTCCATAAAGCTCATCGTATTTTCTGGCAGTAAAAAGAAATCCTGTTTTTCCTTCCTGGATAATTTCTGTGGTGCCGCCAAGGCGGGAAGCAATTACAGGGGTTCCACTTGAAAGAGATTCTATGGGTATATATGAAAAAGCTTCATCCCATCTTACAGGGAGCACAGTAACATCTGACTTTGCATAATATTCCCCAACTTTTTCCGGGCTGTTCAGGAATCCTACCCAGTTAATTATTGGATTATTTTTTGTTTTTTTCATCAGGATTCTTCGCAAAGTTCCATTACCTATAATGCTTAACCTTACTTTTCTCTCTTCGGATAACTTCTGCACAATACGAATAAGCCTGTCGATCCCTTTTTCCGGAGTTATCTGACCTACAAATAAAATTTCAAGCGTATCGTGCTGCTCATATTGAACAGGTTTAAAAATATCAGGATCCACTCCGGCATAAAGAAGCACGATTTTTTCTTTTGGAATACCGCCTATCCTCAAGAGCTGCTCTCTTACAAATTTACTTATGGCAACATAGCATGCTGCATCTGTAAAATTGCGCTTGGTTAGCCTGAAAAAAGTGTTCATCATTTTATCTATTGTATATTTTGTTGAACCTACAGCCATGTGGAATGTGCAGATAAGCGGAACATCAAGTGCGGTTCTAAATCTTTTAATATTAAAATCAAGCCTGCCCGAAGGATGATGGTGATGAAGAATATTGGGTTTAAATTCCAGAAGTTTATCTTCAACTTCTCCAATATTTTTTGCCCATGGCATTATTCCGGCTATCAAAAGAGACTTTGGCTCATAAACAGGTATTCTCTGTTTTGTCCATCTAGCTTCACTGACTATTAGAGTATTGTCCCCTGTTTTTTCGAAATATTTGTATAAATTAAGCGCGTAGGAAGCGATTCCTCTTACACCACTATGAATATGGGCAATCTTCATAAAGAAAATTATCAAAAATAGTTGACGCAGTCAATCAGCCAGTTAAGTAATAATTAATATTATAACCAATTATGCTATTTTATCCCTGTTTTCCAATTCTCTTGCATTAATTATGAGCATTTGGAGCCGGTTTTCAATATTGCCAATACTTGTATCAGGGTCATAATCAAGAGCGATAATTTGCGAATTAGGGCACTGCTTTTTTAGTGTTTTTATCATTCCTCTTCCGACTATATGATTTGGAATACATCCAAAAGGTTGTATTATTACAAATGAATTAACACCAGTTTCATACATTTCCATTATCTCGCCCGGCAGTTTCCATCCTTCTGCCCCTGAGTACGTTATATCCACAAAAGGCCTTATGCTTTCCACGATATTATGGATATTGCCTCTTGGCTCGGCAAGTCTGAAATATTTATCAACAGTTCCCCATACTTTATCATGAACATAGTCATAAACTTTGCCTGTTATATCATGGATAAGATATTGTATAAACGCAAATGGAGCCAGTTTTCTTTTTCCAAGCTCCCTAAAAATTACTTCCTCTTTTCTAAAAAAGTCATGCATTGCAGGCTGCACGATTTCCATTCCATTCATTTCAAGATACGACTCAATATAGCAATTTGCCGCAGGATGATAATTTACCAATATCTCACCGACAATCCCTACCCGCGGCCTTCTTTTTTCATCGGTTATTTCTATATTATTAAAAGCGCTAATTGCATCTGTAAGAATTTTTATTAAAAAATCTTTTCCTTTTGAAACATTTTCGCTTAATACCTGCAAATAGTGTTTAAAAGTATTATCAGCAAGCCCTTTCATTTTTTCATAAGGCCTTATCCGCCTTAACATCATTTCGAATGTATCAACAATTGTTAATCCCCAAAGCACTTTAAGCTGGTGCAGAATTGTAAACTTAAATCCAGGATGTATCCCTTTTGTATCTATGCCTGTTGTAATAATAGGCATATCCGGATAGCCTGCTTCATCGAGAGCTTTTCTTGCAAGAGAGGCATACTGCCCTGCCCTGCATGATTCACAGTTTTTTGCAAGCCCAACTGCAAATATCGATTTATCCCTGTCTGTACTTTCAAGATAAGCAAGAGCTTCTCCAATATTAATCTGTGCAGGATAACATATATCATTGTGCACATATTTTTTACCAAGCTCTATTGCCCTTTTGCCTGCCATAGGAAGAACTTCCATTCTTATACCATCGTCACTCATTATATGGCTGACAAGTTGCGAAAATGCAGGAGAAAGATTCGGAGCAAGGATAACTTTTTCTTTTCTGTCTTTTTTTGTGTACAATATTTTTCTGGGGTGTTTAACTACTTGAGTATCTTCGGCAGCAGCATCACCTTTTTTCCGCCTTGATTTTATTGTTTCGATAAATGATTTTATTCTTATATTAAGAGGCCCGACAGACTCTCCTTCATCAAGTTTAAGAATAAGCAGCTCTTTATTGCATCTGGCTTTAAGCTCTCTTAACATTTCATCGGAGATTATTGCATCGTGTCCGCATCCGAAACTTACGATCTGAACTATTTCGAGGTTTGGGTTTTTTGCAGTTGCGATTGCCGATGCTGTCATTCTTGAATGGAAATTTATTGTTGTCTCCATTCTTACTTTTGAAAGATCCTGTTTTTCAAGTTCCGGAAGAGAATCAAGAGTAAGCACAGGAATTCCCTGAGATGTAAAATAGCTTGAAAGGTTATGGCTTATAAGAAGATCTGAATGGTAAGGCCGCCCTGCAAGAACAACCGCAAATTTATCTTCTTCTTTAATGCTTTCAATAATTTTCAAGCCTTCATTTTTTATTTTTGATTTAAATATTTTTAACGCATTATTACCCTGTTCAATGGCGCCAATAACAGCATCTTCTTTTATTGCAAACTCTTCGGAAAGCCATAAAGCAATTTGTTTTCTTTTAAGCTTTTCGTTAAACCAATGGAAAATAGGAGTATCGACTTTAATACCTGTTCTTAAAGTAATATCATTACTTTTTTCAACAACCATGGAATATCCCTGAAGCATAACGCATGTATGGTTGCCATCTGCGGAATCATTCTCTTTGGGCATTCTTATCATCATTGGGAGAAATATTCTGTCGACCCCTTTTGCAACAAGATCTTCCACATGTCCGTGAACAAGTTTTGCCGGGAAACATGCGGTATCTGACGGGACATATTGCAGCCCTTTTTCAAAAACATCATAACTGGAAGCTGAAGAGAGAATAACTTCAAAACCCAAAGCAGTAAAAAATGTTTTCCAGAAAGGGAGGCTATTCCAGAACTCAAGTGTTCTGGGAATTCCAATTTTAATTTTGCAATCATAAACTTTTTTT
>WRFK01000109.1 GCA_009778835.1 Spirochaetaceae bacterium | reverse complement strand
CTTTTAACTTTGTCTTTCAGCAATAGAAGAATAATTTTGACAAATATCTCTGAAATTATTGAAAAAAGATTTCTTGATAACGAGAAAAGTTTTTCTTTTATTAAAGAGATATTAAAAGAAGAAAACCCTTTTGAAGTTGCTGTTATAGCAAGATATCCAGAGCTTTCATCCTGCACGGAAAAATTTAATAATTTTAACTCTGTTGTTCTTAAAGGCTCAGGCATAAAGTTAAAACAGCCCCCTTATTTTGAAGGTAATTCATACAGTGTTGAATTTTCCTTTAAAAGTAAAAAACATCTTGGAAAAATAATTGATAGGCTTTCATATCTAAAAGAAAAATGCGATGAAATTTTTGAATTACTATAAAAATTACTATACAAAAATATTTGACAGAATATATATAACAGAAGATGCTTTATCTTATCCTGAATCAAAAAAAGCCATAGAGCGGCTTTCTCTCCCTGTAAAAGAAGTTGTCTCTGCAAAAGATATTCATAAAGAGCATCTCAACAGTAAAACTCTTTTTATTACAAAGCGTAAAGGTGCAGCAGTCAAGAGCTGCCCCGGAACAAGACGCCACATTTGCTGTAATTATCTGACTGTTGATCTATACGAAGGATGCACGCTTGGCTGCAGTTACTGCATAATGAAAAGCTATCTTAACTTTTCGCCTGTTACTGTTTATGTTGACTCTTCCTCTCCAATAGAAGAGATAAGAAAAATTGCTTTAAATAATAAAGATAGGATTGTAAGGGTAGGTACCGGGGAAGTTGGCGATTCTCTGCAATTTGATCCGCTTTTTGAAATGACTGCAGATTTTATACAGGGCCTTGCTAATATTGAAAATCTATATTTTGAGGCTAAGACAAAAACCTGTTTTGTAGATCATCTTCTTGAAATAAAAAATAAAGGGAATGGTGTTATAAGTTTTTCTATTAATCCGGAGGAGATTGTTTTAACCGAAGAAACAGGAGCATTTTCTCTTAAGGAAAGACTGGATGCTGCTGCAAAAGTTGTAAAAGCAGGATACAATCTTGCTTTTCATTTTGATCCTGTTATATGCGAAGAGGGGTGGGAAAGCAGGTATTTAGATACAATAGAAAAACTTTCGGTTTTTCCAAAAGAGAAAATAAAATGGATAAGCATTGGAACACTTAGATATCCCCCGGATTTAAAAGAAAAGATTGCGCAAACAGAGCGCCCTTATCTGTTTGATGAATTTGTTCCATGCGCAGATGGCAAGTACAGATATTTGCAAAGAAGAAGAAAAGAGGTATACCGTAAGTTATATAACAGGCTTAGAGATATTACAAATTCTTCGGTTTATTTCTGCATGGAGAGCAATACTGTATGGAATTATGCTGCAGGAAATGTTCCGGGAAATCTTCCCGACACCATCTGGTTATTTAGAGCTATCAAAGGTTAAATTTATACCAGTCCCTTATTGCAGCCTCAAGATCAGAAGTTGTTCTTGTATTGCCTGCTTCTCTGTATAACCATTTTTTTATAATACTGGCTTTTAGCGCTTCCCACTCTACCGGGAGAGAGGATGGAAAAACAAGCATATTGTGAGGCGGTATATGCCCTACCAAAAGAGGATAATGCTTTGGGAAAACCTGTTCATTAACTGTTCGCAGGGAAGAAAATCCGCTGCTTATTCCAAAAGACCTTATCCTTTTACTCTTTCCCGCTTCCATTATGTTTTCCTGTGTGTGGTAATCAAAAAGCCATATTAAAAATATTTCTGCCCCTTTTTTATTTGAAGCGGATTTTGGAATTCCTGCATATATAATGTCATCGCATACCGGTATCTTGTTATCTTTTGAAAGCCAGCGGAAATTAAGCCTCTCCCTTTTTTGTTGCCCTGTTGCATAGAAATCTCTGAGGTCTGTATATGCAAAAAATATCCTCTGTTCATTTATAAGATTCTCTGCTGGTTTATATAAATGTTTTTCTTCAAAAAGTTTATCTTTTTCAATACCACCATTAATATCATTAATAAATGCCCTTGTTGCTTTAAGCGATTCTTCAATTCCATTCATATTATATGAAACACTTCTGTGACCACTTGCCCTAAAATCAGCATTACTCATAACAGCAGTGTAATAAAGCATATTGCTGTTCCACCTGGGTGAAAAAGCAGAAATACCCTTTTTTTTGTTTTCATTAAATGTTTTGCTAATTTCAATAACATTTTCGTATGTAAGCACAAAGTTACTTATATTATGGCTTACATCTCCTCGCCTGAACATTAAAGCAGGCATATTAAATGAAACAGGCAGAACCAGTTGTTTTCCGCCCTTTACCCCTTTTGAAAGCAATTCTTTATAAAAAGAGTTTTTGTCTATTTTATCTTTACGAAAAAGGGAATTAATTTTTTTAAAATTATCTATTACCTGCGGCGAATTTAAATAGCTGCTTACAACAATATCAGGATATCTTCTTGTTTTTATTAGCGCTTTTGCAGGATCTTTTTTATAAACAGGTTCAATTTTTAATTTATCGTGTTTAGAGTTAAACATCTCAACATAAGATATAAATTCAGGATTATCTGTCCATAACACTACTTTGTAACTGCCGGGGCCATAATTTTTTATTAAAAAAAGTGTTATAAATATTATACAAATAACAATTAAAGCAATAATAATTCTGTGTAATCTCATAGCTGGAAATTTATGGTACAAGAGATATAATGTCAATGTATATGGATGAGATTTCAAGATTCAACAGCTATTCTGAATATCTTAAAAAGAAATATTCAAAAAAAGTCTATAGAGTTTCTGTGGATGCGGGATTTTCATGCCCGAACAGAAAAGAGAGAAACAGTCCCGGGTGTATATATTGCGATGTAAATGGAGCCAGGGCAACATATCTTGATAAAACTATTGAAATAAGGGAGCAAGTAGCAAGAGGAATTAGTTTTCTCCGTAAAAGATATAATGCTGAAATTTTTCTTTTATACTTTCAGGCTTTCTCCAATACTTTTGAAAAAGCCGAATACCTTAAAGAATTATGGGATTATGCGCTCTCGCTTGAAAATTTTAATGAATTGATAATATCGACCAGACCGGATTGTATTGATGAAACAAAAGCAGACATTATTGCTTCATATCGTAAAGAAGATTTTGATGTTTGGGTAGAAATAGGGCTTCAAAGCAGTAATAATGAGACGCTGAAAAGGATCAAAAGAGGACACACAAGGGAAGATTTTGAAAAAGCTTTTAATATTCTCCGTAAAAGAGGTATAAAGATTGTCCCTCATCTTATTTTTGGCCTGCCTGGCGAGACATTTGATAATATGATGGATAGTGTCAAATATATTTCATCTTTAAAACCCGAGGGGATAAAATTCCATAACCTTCATGCTGTGGCAGGAACAGAGCTTGGAGAACAGTATCTAAAAGGGGAAATAAATGTTTTGAGCCTGGAAAAGCATGTGGAATACCTTGCAAGCGCAATAGAACTTCTTCCTTCTGAAACTGTTATTATGCGATTGACTTGCGATACTCCTTACAAAAAGCGCCTTGCTCCAAAAAATGATTTAACAAAAACAGAGGTTATTAAGTTTCTTAGAGACGAATTGGAAAAAAGAGAGACTTTTCAGGGGAAATTTTATTGAAAGAATAATAATATTTGTTTATTAAATTATACCTTGAAAGAAACCAGTTATTTAGCCTATATTATATCATGGCTGAAAAAAAGTTGAATAATAAAAATTCACGACAGATTAATTCTGATAAAAATATAAAAGAAGAAAATTTGTCACTGATGGCAAGAATTCTCAATTTATTCAAAGATAATAGCCCCGAGGCAAAAAAGAAGCAGCTTTTAAAAGAAATTGGCAAGATATTAAAAAAACAGAAATACAAATTTATAAATGTTAAAACAGAAGAAGCTCTTCCTGCTCTTGCCAAATTTTATTACCAAATTTATAGCGTAACTGCTATTCCTTCAAAAATTCTTATGGGTCAGGAGAGTGCCCCATCCCTAAAATCTCTTTTTATAGATAGTGTTTTATCTGAAAAACAAAAAGAGTTTATAGGCCAGTTGCATAAAGATAATGTTGAAAAGCGGCTTAGCGAGAATAGCTCAGAGATTGAAAATATCAAAAAAGAACTGGCAGCTCTTATGCAGTCAATTACCAATGAACAAATGGCAAACGCAAATAGAATTTATAAACAATATATTATATTTGTAAGATTGATTAAATTTGACTATTATTTCTTTTTGAAAAAATTTGATTCTTTATTGCGTGAAATGGAGTTCAGATATAAACCTACATTTAAAACAGTGGATTGTGAATATGTGCTTGATGGTTTAATTGAAATGGTTTCAATATTTCCATTGCTGTTAACTTATACTTCATGGAATGAGGTATTTGAAGTATTAAAAACTTTTAAAAAACAGGATATTTTATCGCGGGATGATTGGACTAAACTTGTAAGATCTATAGGTAATGTTTTTAATTCCGAAGTTCTGCAATATATGATAAAACTGGTTTCAAAAGATCCTTTTTATTCTGTACCTATTGAAGGGCCAAAAGAAAATATTTGCGATGAATATTTTTCAAAATTTAAAACTTCTGTTGAAATGATTATCCAGAAAGTTTCTTTAGAGAAGAAAAATTCAAAAAAGGATGACTTGCTTAATCAGATTTTTGGAAATATAGCATCTGCAAACAGAATGAAAAATTATACAGAAGTAAATAATGGCGCTTTCAAGCAAAAACTTCTTGGCGGCTATCTCTACATTGAAGCTACTAATTATGTAAAAGCATTTATGCTTGATTATGTAAAAAGAGATATAATGAAAATTGTTAACTACCTTGTTGTTAAAGCAGAATGGAAAACAAATGCATCCAGCAAAGAATTATCCGATTCGCTTGAGTCCCTTCTGTCTCTGACAGATAAGCTTATACAACTTGATAACTCGCTGGGGACAGATTCAGAGGTTGGCGGTAAACTTAATTCATATATGAAAAGAATGGTTTCTGAGCCAAAATATAAAGCCGACATAAAAAAGATTCTTCATGAGGTAAACAGTGCATTTGTAAACATTTCCCAGGATGTTTATAGAAATCTGACAAAGATTGCGCAAGCATTGGCAAATATTCTTCCTGAATTTGTTGAGAAGCCGCCTATGAATATTATTATAAATCCTGCGATTGTAAAAACAGCTTACGAGGGAAATATTGATTTAGTTGAAGATATAAAAGTAGTCTATAAAAAAATATATTTATTTGTGAATTTATTGAAAACTTTATTTGCAAAGTGATTTTTAAATTTGCCGTCCTATAAGGCTTAAGAATTCTTCTCTTGTTGCAAGATTGTGGAAGCTTCCAATTACAGAAGATGTTGTCATTAATGAGTTCTGTTTTTCTACACCCCTCATCATCATGCACAAATGCCTGCATTCCATAACAACGCCAACCCCCTCTGCTTTTACACATTTTTTTATTGCTTGCGCAATTTGCGATGTAAGCCTTTCTTGTATTTGGAATCTTCTTGCATACATTTCAACAATCCGCGCAATTTTGCTTACCCCTATTACCTGTTTGCTTGGTATATACCCTATATGGCATTTACCGAAAAAGGGTAGAAGATGGTGTTCGCATAAACTATATACTTCTATATCCCTTAAAATAATCATATTGTTGACTTCTGATGCATATATAGCTCCGTTAACTACATCTGTAATATTTTCCTTGTATCCTTTTGTAAGAAACGAGAGCGCATCTG
>WRFK01000108.1 GCA_009778835.1 Spirochaetaceae bacterium | reverse complement strand
TGACGAAAGGCCCGAAGAAGTCACAGATATGAAACGCAATGTAAAAGGGGAGGTAATATCTTCAACTTTTGACGAGCAGGCAACAAGGCATGTGCAGGTTGCAGAAATGGTTATTGAAAAGGCAAAAAGGCTTGTAGAACATAAAAAAGATGTTGTTATACTTCTTGACTCCATAACCAGGCTTGCAAGGGCATATAACCAGACAGTTCCTACTTCCGGAAAAATACTTTCCGGCGGTGTTGACTCCAATGCTCTGCATAAACCAAAAAGATTTTTCGGAGCAGCGAGAAATATCGAAAACGGCGGAAGCCTTACAATTGTTGCAACAGCTCTTATTGAAACAGGCAGCAAAATGGATGAAGTTATCTTTGAAGAATTTAAAGGCACAGGCAATATGGAAATGCAGCTTGACAGAAAAATTGCAGACAGAAGGCTTTATCCTGCCATTAATATCAAGAGATCCGGGACAAGAAAAGAAGAACTTCTCCTTACAGACGAAGAGCTTAATAAAATGTGGGTATTAAGAAAAGTTATCAATCCAATGGAAGATATTGAAATTATCGAGTTGCTGGTTGACAGAATGCGCAAAACAAAGAATAATGAAGCGTTCCTTAGATCCATGAATACTACAGGACCTGGCGATATTCCAGGCTGATGGAGGATATATAAAATGAAAAAAGAAATTCATCCTGAATATGTTGAAACAAAAATAACTTGTGCTTGCGGAAATATTATTGAAACAAAATCAACCTCAAAAGACCTTCATGTTGAAATATGCGCTGCATGCCATCCGTTTTTTACAGGAAAAGAGAAATTGGTTGATACTGCCGGTAGAATTGAAAGATTTAATAAAAAGTACGGTGTTGCTAAAGGTCAAAAATAGTCAGGTAATTCAACTTTTATAATTAAAACACGCTGGCAAGCCCAGCGTGTTTTTTTAGCCCAGCATACAAATTTTGTTTTATTTCACGATTTATACGGTTCATAGAAATATAAGATAAAATCTATATAGCCTAATTCCTATATCTCCAAAATCTCAATTCTATCCAATACTTTTTTGATTGCATATCCAATAAATTTCATATATTATTTTAGGAAATGGAAAAAATCGTAAATCTCCATAGGGATGAATATACTTCTGACCCAGAAGTAGTTGTTGAAGCCCCGGCGGCTTTAACAGTTATGGGAAATCATGCTGATTCCGATGGCGGTTTTATGATTCAGGCAGCTCTTGATATGAAGATTTATGTTTCAATATCAAGACGAAAAGATAATTCCCTCCGTTTTTACGCAGTTGATTTCGAGGAAAGAAAAAGAACCTCGGCAGTAAATATAAAATATAAAAGAGAAGACAGATGGGCCAACTACATAAAAAGTGTTCTCTATTCCATGGAAAATGGCGGTCTTTTATTTAAAGGACTTGATATTACTGTTACAGGCAATATCCCGCAGGCAATAGGACTGGCCTCGTCATCTGCAATGGAGTCTGCTATTGTTCTTGCCTTATCTAAATTATATAACCTTAATCTTCCAAAAGAAGAAGTTGTAAAAATCATATATAATGGGGAAGAAAAATTTTTAAATTCAAATAAAACTCCTTCGGGGATTTATTCGTCGCTTTTCGGAAAAAAAGATAATCTTTTATTTATAGACCTCCGTTATGCGACTGTGGATCATCTCCCGTTTAATTTAAAAGATACATCTTTTGTTATTACCCTATCCAATGTTCCGTCAATACAGATTGAAAAGGAAATTGACGACAGGCGCAGAGATATTAATAAATGTGTTGAGAAATTAAATTCATTAAGGCATGGAAGCTCTCTCCGGGATTATAGCAAGAACGATATTCTAACAGGAATAGGATCGGTTCCCGAGCAGACCAGAAGAAGATGTCTCCATGTTGTAGATGAAATTACAAGAACAGAAGACGCAAAGGCTGCTATCAAGAAAAATGATATGGCAGCGCTTGGAAGGCTTATGAACAGATCACATGAAAGCCTTAGGGATAATTTTGAAGTTTCATGTCCGGAAATAGACTGGCTTGTCAAGCGCGCGCAGGAAGTCGACGGTGTTTATGGTTCCAAAATCACGGGAACAGGCTTTGGCGGGTGTACATTAACGCTGCTTAAAAACTCTTCGATGGACCGTTACCGGGAGCGGCTTGATGAATATGAAAAAATTTTTGGATTTAACGCAGATATGTTAAGCTGCAATATATCATCCGGCGCAAAAGTTATTTATCCCGGAAAGTGAAACTGTTATGAAAATCCTTCTTACAAACGATGATGGAATTGAAAGCCCTGGTCTTAAAGTTCTGGAAGAAAAGCTTTCAGGTTTGCACGATGTTTTGGTTGTTGCGCCTGCAGAAGAGAGGAGCGGGGTTTCAAACTCTATTACATTCCATAAAAACATAAAAATAAAAAAAATTGATAAAAATCACTATAGCTGCAGCGGAACTCCTGCAGATTGTGTTCATAGAATCCTGTATCGTATAATTGATGGATTTATCCCCGATATTGTTGTATCCGGCATAAACTTGGGACCAAATCTTGGAACAGATATTATCTATTCAGGTACTGCAGCAGCAGCAAGGCAAGCGGCAATTATGGGCGTCCCCGGTATTGCTGTCTCTGTTACAGCATTCAAAGAGCCTTTTTATTTTGAAAAAGCAGCAATTTTTATAGCAGATAATATAATGCGTTTTTTTGAAAACTGGAAACCTGACCACTTTATAAATGTCAATGTGCCGAGCATTTGTGCGGATAATTTTGAAGTTATGATAACAAAACCATCTAAAAGGTTTTATAATGAAGAACTAAGCCATCTTATAGAACCGGATGAAAGCCTTGATGTTTCGTTTAATCTTGTTAATGTATTGCATGATAATAAAAACGATACAGATAGCTATGCAGTTGAAAATAATATGATTTCTGTTTCTCCTGTATATGTACAGCCGTTTTCTGATGAAAAAACATGGCTAAGTTATAAAAAAAATTTTAAAAGGAAATAGCAACCAATGATTGATAGTAGTTTTGAAAAAGCAATAAAATTTTATGCGGAAAAAAAGTATGAATTGGCTCTTAAAGAACTACTCAAAACAGATAATAACCTTAAAGATAATCCGGATCTCTCTTATTATCTGGGTCTTTGCTATACAAAGCTTAAACAATTTGATGAAGCAATAATATTTCTTGAACAGGTTATAACCACCCACACCAATGTGCTTTATATTTATCAATGCAGAATGATCCTCTCATATATTTATGCTATAACAGAACAATTTAAGCTGGCGGAACATGAGTTAAAAAGGCTTATTGAAGATGGTTATGAATCTGTACAGGTATATTGCTCATTCGGATATGTCCAATATCAGCAGGGAAAGGTTGAAAATGCAATGGATTTTTTCCAAAAAGCACTGACTATTGACGGAGAACATCCTACAACACTTAATTCTATAGGCTATATTCTTGCAGATGAGGAGATCGACCCGGATAAAGCTGTACAATATTGCTCAAAAGCTGTTGAAAAAGTGCCGGATTATTACCCTTTTCTGGATTCTCTTGGTTGGGCCCTGTTTAAAGCCGGAAAAAGCGATGAAGCGCTGGAATGTCTCAGAAATGCCTTTGAATTATCAAAAGGCAATAAAGTTATTGCAAAACACCTTAAAGAAACCATAGATTCAAGAAAATGATATTTTTAGCCGATAATTAACTCGTAAGAGGAGAAAGATTATGGTTGAAAATATAAAAGATCCTTCACTTACCGATTACTCAATACAACATCCTTCCAAGGTGCAAAAAGCACATAGTCAGGATTCTGTTATAGATCATAAAGATTTAAAAGGGATCCTTTTCCTTGGTGTAAAAGGGGATATTGATATAGTAAGTGATGACAACAGTAAATTAGATTTTTTAGTATAATTTAACGCTTTATTCTGGGTTTATTTTTAGAGTTTGCTTTGTTTCCGCTATTTTATTATGGATAGCGAAGCGTATCCACAAGATTAATCCATACATTTACTTTGTTTCCACTATTTTATTATGGATAGCGAAGCGTATCCACAAGCTTTATTTTTTCTTTATGGACAAAAAAACATACATATAGCATAATATTTTTGTGTATAAAACCGGAAGAACAAGACATCATAATTTGTTTAAATACTATTTAATAATCTTTTTACTTTCCACTGGCAGCTTATTTTCTCAGGATTTTATGGAAATCTCGCAAGGGTTAGATGAATTCCGATGGGGGATAAGATCCTTTTATGCAAGCTCTTATAACAGAGCAATACTTTCATTTGAAAAATCAATTACATACAACCCTTCGGATATGCTTGCCAGAGAGTGGCTGGGAAGAGCTTACTATATGTCCGGGCTTGAAGATACTGCGCTTTCAATATGGAATTCGCTTATTAAGGAAGGATACAAATCCACAAACCTTGATAACAAAATTGAGATAATTTCTTCACGCCGTAAAATATTCGATATAAGAAAAACCGAAAAAAAACTCATTGTTGAAAAAGAAATAAAGGGCGATTTGGGAAAAGAAAACTATGTTTTTAGAAGACCGGGCGCTATTTTGCCGCTGGAGTCAGGCAGTTTTATTGTATCAAGTTTTACCACAAATGAACTCATTCTTTTTAATGCAAACAGCAGAGTAACAAACAAGCTTAAAGGCGGATTTGGGATCATCAACAATCCTTTTGATGTAATTAGATCTTCCGATGGGTTTCTTGTTGTAACTGAATATGGCGGAAATCAGATAACTAAATTAAATTTTAACGGTAATATAGAAAAAAAATTCGGCGGCAAGGGAAGCGGCCCCGGAGAGCTTCTTGGGCCTCAGTATATTGCGGATAACGGCACAGGTTATTTTTATGTCTCTGACTGGGGCAATAAAAGAATAAGCAAATTTGATTATGACGGCAACTTTATTTTAAGCTTTGGGAAAAAAATAGAACGTTATGAAGGATTAAGAGGACCTACCGGAATTGCTGTTTTAAATGATATTGTTTATGTTGCGGATGTTGACAGAAAATGTATCGACCTCTTTGATCAAAGCGGCAACTTTATTAAGACTATTGGAAAAAATATTCTGCATGGCCCCGAAGGGCTTGCTTTATACAGCAATAGTTCTCTTTTAATAGCAGATACCGACAGGGTTGTTATTTTTAATATTGATTTTGAATATGCAGATGTAATATTTGTTTCTGAGTCGCCGGGACCGGGAAGGATCGCTTTTGCAAGATATAATGCGAATAACGATCTAATGATATCTGATTTTAATAATAACAGTGTTATGTTTTTGGCTGAAATGGAATCAATCTACGAAGGACTTTTTGTTCGCATAGACAGTATGCATGCTGAAAGTTTTCCAAAAGCAAGGGTGCTTGTAAATGTTGAAAAACGGAATGGAGAACCCATTATTGGTCTTGAAAGAGGAAATTTCAGAATTACAGAAGAAGGAAGATCAGTTGATGATCTTTTCCTGCTGTTTGAAGGGAATAAGTCAAGAAAAGCACATGTTGCAATAGTTTTTGAAGAATCATTTTACATGACAGAAAAAAAAGATATACTCCGCAGAGCTGTAAACGAACTTTATAACTCATTCTCGCAAGATGATAGAATAAGAATAGTTGCAGCAGGAGAAAACCCATCGTTAGTTGTAGAAGAAAGATCATCAAGGGAAGATGTTATTAAAACAATATTACAGACAAATTCCTACTCTCCAAATTATTCCATTGGAACAGGGATAAGACTTGGCGCTTCCCAAATTGCAGGAAGCATGGATAAGAAAGCCGTAGT
>WRFK01000107.1 GCA_009778835.1 Spirochaetaceae bacterium | reverse complement strand
TTAATACTTCTCCGGATTCTTTAAAACCGGGTTTTCTAAATACTACTTCATTTTCTCCTTTTGACAAAAACCCTTTAAATGGAGTTGTTCCGGAATATTCCCCATTTACCCAAACAGAAGAATTGGGAGGAAAAGAGTTAAAATAGACTCTTGTCCCATTATTGATTATCCCGGGGAGAAAAAAGAACATAAAAAACAATAAAAGTAAAATTATAATATAGATTACAGAAAGATAAGCGCCTGGGTGAATTCCTGCGATCCTTTTCAATTCTACCTTTAAATCAATATGCTCAGATTTTATTTTTTGCTTTTTTATGAATAAATTACTAAACATGTCTTGTCGCATTATATGGATAACCATTATTACTTGTCAATGTGATAAAATTTATGATAATCTGCTACGGGGATACTCTCTTATAATGACAAAATATTTTGATAAAATACAAAGAATTACAGAGTACTTGCTTACACGGCGTAAGATAAAAAAGTACAATAAATATAAAAAGCATAAAAGCAAAAATCCTGTTGTGGACTGGATAGAAGCATTTTTATGGGCAGCAATGGTAGTGCTTCTTATAAATCAATATTTTTTCCAGGCATATCAAATCCCTTCAGGGTCAATGATCAATACTCTTCTGGTAAAAGACAGAATATTTGTTAACAAAATGGTTTATGGACCTGAGCTTATTCCCGGCGCTCTTAAAATTCCCGGATTATTTAAGCCTCAGCGGGGAGAAGTAATTATTTTTGAAAGCCCCACTTATCTTTCCAAAGGGCCCCTTTTTGATATTACGCAGAGAGTTTTGTATATGGTTACCCTTTCGCTGGTTGATATTGATAAAGATCAGTATGGAAACCCCAAAGCTCATTTCCTTATAAAAAGGGCAGCCGGAGTCGGGGGAGACAGAATAAGAAATGTAAATGGAAATCTGCTCATAAAGCCGGCAGGGGTTGAGCACTGGATTGTTGAAAAAGAGTTTAAACAAAAGGGCAGAGCTACGACACCTGTCAGAAGACTTATAAATGTGAATGAGTATACTTTATACAGAAAAGCTGCTACAGCAATGATCTACTCTTATTATAATGCCAAACCTTCAACTCCGGATATGGAAGCTTTTAACAGATTAAATTCTGTTTATCCTGATTTAAAAACACTTCCGGATCCAATAACTTTTAATGAATACAGGTCTGAAATAGATTATTCAATACAACCGCATAATCAATGGATAAGGAAAAATTACAGAAAATATGAAACAGGTTGGTATATTCCTGAAGGGTGGATCTTTCCTCTTGGCGACAACAGGGATAACTCAAGGGATGGCAGATATTTCGGTCCTGTAAGAGAAAAAAAGGTTCTTGGAAAAGCCATGATAAAGTATTGGCCTGCAGGAAGGTTTGGAACAATAAGGTAGGAGATCTATGATCTTTGGCAAAAAATACCAGTATAGTCTTTACAAACCAGGCAGAAGAAAAAAGTCTTTTATCCTGAAAATAGTTAAATTTTTTTTAATTGTTTTTATACTCTATGAAATAATAACAGGCATATTTATTTTTACTTTAAATGTAAAAAGCAACTCAATGGAACCTCTTATGCAGAAAAACAACAGGCTGCTTGTTTTTAAGCCATCATATCAGCAGCGCATATTCAATAATAGGTTTACAATTCCGGGCATAGGGCAACCCCAAAGAGGAGATATTGTTATCTTTCATCAGAATTTTAAAAAAGATTATCCATGGTATTTAAAGCCTCTGAATTCGATTATCAAATTTTTTACTTTCCAGAAAAAAGAGCTTAAAACAAAGTATGATTACAACGACAGGGTAAATCTAAGCAGAATAGTTGGCATTCCCGGAGATACAATTAAAATAAAAAATAATGTAGCTCATATTAAGTCTATGGAAAGCGATATCTTTGTAACAGAATTTGAGCTTAACAAAGACAAGTATAATATCAATATTTCTTCCTTCCCCGATAACTGGGATAGCAAAAACAACCCTTTTTATTTAGATAGCGATGAAATAAAAATAGCCGAAGGTTACTATTTTATTATGGGAGATAACCGGGAGCTCTATCTTGATTCCCGCAGCAGCGGCCTTATTCCGGAGCAAAGCGTAAAAGGGAAAGCAGTTTTTAGATATTGGCCTTTAAAAAGAATAAATGTTTTTTGATACAATCCCCAAAGCGCTATATATCCATATCCCATTTTGCAAAAAAAAATGCAGTTATTGTGATTTTTATTCAATACCATTTTTATCTTCATTTTCATTACCAATAGAAGATTCTTTTATTGATGGTATTTTGAAAGAGACAGTTAATCAGATAATTTATTTTAATAAACTGCTAAACATTAGTACCATAAATTCAATTTATATAGGGGGAGGAACCCCTTCTGCAATAGGTTGGGAAAAACTTGAAAAATTAATTAAAACTGTTGTTTCAATGTATGATGGTCTGCCTGAAGAATTTACTATTGAGGTAAATCCCGAAACAGTAAATCGTGATTTGTTAAAAATGTTAAATGATTTGCCTGTTACAAGGATAAGCTTGGGAGTTCAGTCTTTTAACAAAAAAATGCTTAATACTCTTGGCAGGAACGCTACTATAGAAGCTGTTTACAATGCTCTTGAATTGTTAAAAAAATACAGCGATAAAAAATTAAGCATTGATCTTATATCTTCGATTCCAGGACAAACTGTTGATGAAGCGTTGTCTGATGTAACTACTGCGCTTTCTTTTAAGCCCAGCCATATATCCTTATACTTTCTTACAATAGAAGAAGGGACAAAACTGTATCAAAAATATTCAGAAAAAGATCAGGATGAGATGTGCTGGATAGAATCTTGTGAATTGCTTGGGGCATCTGGTTATGATCATTATGAAGTTTCAAATTTTTGTGTTCCTGGAGATGAGTGCCTCCATAACAATAATTACTGGAAAATTGAACCTTATATAGGATGCGGATTATCTGCAGTTTCAACTTATTACAGCAACAATTCATTTTGCAGAATATCTGTAACAGATGATCCTGATGTTTTTTTGAAAGGTGAAAAATCTTTATGGGGCATGGAAAAAGAGATTGTAAACAATCATGATTTTTTGATCGAACTCCTTATGATGGGGCTGCGGACAAAAAATGGTATAAGCCTTGAAAAGACAGGCAGTTTTTTTAATATTGATTTAAAGAAATTATTGGAACCTGTTATTTTAAAATGGGACAAAAAAGGGTTTATAACTCCGAATGATCAGCTTTCATTAAACAAAAAAGGGAGATATTTTCACACATCTTTTATGATTGATGTAATGGAGTCTATTCCTAAAAATCTGTGAATTAGCGATTAAACATTAAGGAGAATCAAAATCGCTGCACTGCCATACTTATGTGACTATCCCAGACTATCAAACTCCTGCTCTGAGCAGCCAAAGCAGGGGTAGTCACTTGTTATTGACTTTTAGCTTTCATCTATAGTAATTTTAATTAAGGAGAAAAGATATGTCAGGTCATAGTAAATGGGCTTCCATAAAGCACAAAAAAGGTGCAAATGACGCAAAAAGGGGCCAGATATTTACCAAAATAATTAAAGAAATAACTGTTGCTGCAAAGCAGGGTGGCGGTGATGAAGCTGCAAATCCAAGATTAAGAACTGCTATTCTTAAAGCAAAAGAAGCAAATATGCCAAAAGACAATATAGACAGGGCAGTAAAAAAGGGTGTGGGGGGTCTTGAAGGCGTAAGCTATACAGAATTAACTTATGAAGGCTATGGACCGGGCGGAGTTGCTATTCTTATTGATGCTCTTACGGACAACAAAAACAGAACAGCTGCCGAAGTAAGAAGCATTCTTAGCAAAGGTGGCGGAAACCTGGGAGAATCAGGCTGTGTTTCATATCTTTTTAAGAAAAAAGGGATGATTACTTTTAGTTCAGCAAAATATAAGGAAGATGATATTATTGAAATTGCCCTTGAAGCAGGCGCAGATGATATAGCTACAGCTGGCGAAACAATTGAAGTAATGACATCTCCTGAAAACTTTATAAAAGTGCTTGATGCTCTTACAAAAGCAAATTTTGAAAAAGATATGTCTGATGTATCAAATATACCAGATACCACAGTAGCGCTCGATGAGGAAAAAACAGAAAAAGTTCTCAAGCTTGTTGAAAGGATCGAGGAGCTGGATGATGTTCAGTCTGTATCCACAAACCTCGAAATTCCCGATAACTTTGAATTAAAAGATTAATTGGTGTAATTTTGCTTAGAGTATTGGGTGTTGATCCCGGGTTGGCGCAAACAGGATTTGGAATTATAGATTATGATAAATGCAGATATAGTTATGTAACTCACGGAGTTATAGTGACATCTGCAGAAGATGATATTTCAGTGCGCCTTCAGGAGATTTATAATAAATTAAAAAAGATAGCATCCAAATACAAACCAGATGAAGTATCCATCGAAGGGATCTATTTTGCAAAAAATGCTTTAAGCGCAATACCGGTTGCCCATGCAAAAGGGGTCATTCATCTTATTTGTGCGCAGTCCAAAATTCCTGCTATTGAATATTCGCCGCTTAAAATCAAGCAGACAATAGTTGGGAATGGGAGGGCAGATAAAAACCAGGTCCAGGAGCTTGTAAAACTGCTTCTTAAGCTTGAAAAAGCGCCGGAACCTGATCATGCTTCTGACGCCCTTGCAGCAGCAATATGCCACTGCAATAACAGAGGTTTTAAATAATGTTTAACAGCATTTCCGGAACAATTACATATAAGGGAGCCTCTGTTGTTTATCTGGAAAATAATGGAATTGAATGGGAAATTCATACTTCTTCAAAATCAATTTCACTTATCCCTTCGATCAATAACAATGCCAGGATAATGACTTATCTTCATGTCAGGGAAGATAATATTACTCTTTATGGTTTTAATGATGAAAAAGAGAGATCGCTTTTTTTTGAACTTATTAAAATAAATGGTATTGGCCCAAAGCAGGCATTAAAAATATTATCAGGTATCTCTGTAGATGATTTTATTTCTGCGCTTGACAGCGAAAATATTTCGCTGCTTTCAACTCTTCCCGGAATAGGTCAAAAAACCGCGCAGAAAATTGTCCTTGCTATGAGGGGAAAACTTTTAAAAGATAGCATAGCGGATGTATCCGCGTCTTCGTCTCAATATAACGATATTATAAAAGCTCTTACTGATATGGGATTTGAATACAGAAAAGCTTCAAAAACAGTAGAGATTATTGCAAAAGAAGATGATATTAAAAATCTTGATTTTGCTGAAAAAGAAAAAGCAATTCTAAAAAAAGCAATTATTGCTTTAAGTTCCATGTGAGTAATTTATTATGAAAAAATCAAAAATGCTTTCAGGCGAGTTTGGGGAAGAAGATGTAAATGAAAAAAAATTAAGGCCATTATCTCTTGATGATTTTCAGGGTCAGCATGAGATAAAAGATAACCTTAAAGTTTTTTTAAAAGCAGCCAAAGAGAGAAGAGAAAGCCTTGACCATGTTTTTTTAAGCGGTCCGCCCGGGCTTGGAAAAACAACACTTGCCTATATACTTGCAAATGAAATGGGAAGCGAGTTTAAGGTTACATCTGCTCCTGCTCTTGATAAACCCAAAGACATTGCAGGGCTTTTAACATCGATCAACGACCACACAATATTTTTTATTGATGAAATTCACAGGCTTAAGCCGGTAATAGAAGAAATGCTCTATATTGCAATGGAGGATTTTGAACTTGACTGGATAATAGGGCAGGGGCCAGCCGCAAGATCTGTACGAATACCATTACCGTCATTTACTCTTGTAGGGGCAACAACAAAATCCGGAAATGTATC
>WRFK01000106.1 GCA_009778835.1 Spirochaetaceae bacterium | reverse complement strand
TTTTATCTTTATTGCATTTATTGCAAAACACAGAAACAGGCATCCATTTTTCTTCAAGAGGCTCTGTCCTGTGCTCATCGAGCAGTTTTCTTATTTTTTCCCTGTTCTCAAGAGCTCTTCTTATCTCTTTTGCATAATATGAATTTCTGTATTTTTCAGCCTGATAAATATATTGAGGAAAAACCCCTACAACAGGAAGAATGGATTCAAGCTCTGCTTCGTTTGCCCTTGCGTAGCTGTTTTCTTTGCCCCATGGATCCGGGACCATTGTTATTGGAAAGCGTAAATATTTTTCAAGAGATTCCCTGTTTGGCATATTTGCAGGAACTTTTCTAAAAACATCGTAATCATCCCAGGAATATAAAAACTTTACTTTTTCTCCCTTATCTTTTAGAGCCCGCACCACAAGCTCAACAGAGATTATCTCCCTGAAGTTACCTATGTGAACAGTTCCGGAAGGGGTTATGCCTGAAGCGCAAATAAAAAATTCTTTATCTGCTCCAAGAAATTTTTTCTTTTCTCTTATGATTTTATCGGCATTTATATCTGCCCAATGTGTAGAGTTAATATTGTTTTCCATCGCAACAAAAATCCTCTTTTTTAAAGTGCAATAGCAATACTGAGACAGGTTATCCCGGAAAGAAAAGTAATCATAAATAAAACTCCAAAAATCATCTTTTATCTCCAATATTTTTGATTTATGCCTTTTGGCTACACAAGAAGCTCAAACAATTTGGTAAGAGCAGCTCTCGCACCTTTTATCTGCAACTTAGTATAAAAGTATATATGTATTTAATCAAATATGTCTACATTAGGGCAGACTCTATTTATATTATTAAATCTGCCCAGGCTCCTGTTTTCATCTGGGTGACGAAAGCCTGATGTACAGATTCGCTTAAATATACCCGATAATAAATTAATGAGAAATTTATTACCCATTTTTCTTTTTTTGTTTATTACAATCCCATTCTTGTTTTCTGATCAAATTGGTTATGCCTCCTGGTATGGCGGCAAATTCCAGGGGCGAAAGACCGCAAATGGAGAGATTTTTGATACATATAAATTTACAGCAGCCCATAAGACGCTCCCTTTTGATACAATTGTTAAAGTCAAAAATCACGAAACCGGTAAAACAACTGTTGTGAGAATAAATGACCGCGGACCATTTATACAGGGGAGGATAATAGATCTTTCCTATGCAGCTGCAAAAGAAATTGGAATGATTGAATCCGGAGTTGCAAAAGTTTCCCTGGAGATCATTGAAGGGAACGCAAATAAAGCGGAAAAGTATGTTTACAAGATTCAGGTTGGCGCTTACAGCAATATGAAAAATGCGCAGAATGCTATTTCCCGCTTAAGTTCTAATGGATTAAATCCCACTATTGAAAAAGCAGAAAATGGTATATTCAGGGTTGTCCTGGCTGATATTAAAGAAAATGATATTGCAAAATGCCGGGAAATGCTTAAAAAGTCCGGGGTTACAGATTATGTTTTAAAAAAAGAGATTAAGCTTTAGCCCAGGAAATGATTTTTGATTAAAAATATGCTTTAAATACTGCTATTTGTTGGATATATTTTTGAAATTCTGATATAATATGATCATTATGACCATAAAACAATATCTATCCAAGATTTTTATCCTGATTTTTGTTGTAACAATTTTTTCATGTGCGACAACAGATTCTCAAAAAATATCTTCCGGTCTCTCTAAAAAAGCATGGAATCTTGTAGAATCAGCAGTGTTTGAAGTAGTGGTAAAAAAACCTGTAAAAGATTCCTTAACATATGACAAGGAATTAAACTGGGATTTAGTACCATATTCAATACGTACAGATAGCTATTATTCCATAGGAACTGCATTTGCTATTTCAAAAACAGAACTGGTCACGGCATTTCATGTTATTGAGCTTGAAAAAGAGAGTACAATTTTTGACAAATATTATATAAGAGATTCCAAGGGAAATTTGTTTGAAATAGATCTTGTATTTAAAGCATCCAAGGAAAAAGATTTTGTTGTTTTTTCTGTAAAAAATAAAACTTTTGATAAATTTTTTGAATTTGAAAAATCATTTTCTATAGGTTCGCAAGTGTTTAGTATAGGAAATGCTTTAGGCGAAGGAATAATAGTACGTAATGGTCTTGTTCTTGGAACACTGCCGGAAGAAGATTCAGGAAGATGGAATCTTCTAAAATCTTCTGCAGATGGAAATCCTGGAAATTCCGGAGGCCCTCTTGTAACTTCGGCAGGCAAAGTTGTTGGAGTAATTACAGGATTAAAAGATAATATTCTCTATTCTCTTCCTGCAGATGTTTTACTTGAAACACCATCAGATACTTTACATTTTCGGACTAAGTTGAGTTATGTTCATATTCTTCTGGCAAACCGTATTACAAAGACAAGTGAAACAACCATACCTTTGCCCGACACATATACTGCAATAAAAAAGAAACTTGCAGACTGGTTTGATAGCGATTATATAGGCACAATGACAGAACTGTTTAATGCAGCTCCTGAATATTTATATGGTCCCAATAATAGTTATTTTCTTAACTCTTCTTTGAATACTGTTTTTCCTCAGGTTGCTTATGTTGATAAAAATAGCGATGAATGGAGATTGTCAGATCTTAAAGTGGATAATTTTTCTCTTCCGGATGATGGTCTTTTAATGAAAGCAACTATTTCGGATTTCAGTTTTTTAAAAATTAATAGGCCTATAACTTCTGATATTATTCAGCTTAATTCAGACCCTCAATTTTTTATGGATTTGATTTTAAAAGGATTAAATCTTGAAAGAACTCTTAGCGGAGCTGAAAAGTATCGTATTCTTTCTTTTGGCGAACCTGTCTCGGTTTCTGAATATAAAGACAGGATGGGAAGAGTATGGCTAACCTGTTCATGGATAATAGAATTTGAAGATAAAGTAATTATAATGTATATACTTCCGCTTCCAAATGGACCTGCTGCTTTAATGACAATACAATCAACAGCAGAATATAAGATATATGACTGGGATTTAAAAGCTATATGTAATCTTTTGCATGCAGCATATAAAGCTGATTTTAATGAATGGAATAATTTTTTTGAAATAGGAAAATGGATTCCTGAATTTTTTTCAGATTTTAGCTTTATATGGGATGAGGCAGAAAACGAAATTTCTTTTCAATATCCGGCATTCTCAATAAATGCAAATGCTAATATTTTTGACTGGATACCTACTTCTTCTTTGTTTTTATGCCCCTCCTATTATATGGAAAATGGTGAAATTAGATACGGAATTCGCAAAGTAATTCTTCAAAGGGATATCAGGGGCCGCGATTATATTGTTTTTTATAAAAATATAAAACCAGCCGAAAAATTGGGGGCAAAAGCTGCCGAAGCATGGGATTCTATTGTAAAAGAAAAATATCCTTTTGATGAAAAAGCAATAATTTCAGGCAGGGATAATAGCGGTTCTATAGGCACTATTCTTATGCAGAAAAACCCATTGCCGGATGTAAGATATTCGCTGTATTTGACTATGGAAGACCCTTTGAGTGAAGAAGATTTGACAACCCGTTTCAATATTTTGAAAGAGGGAATTTTCATAGAATATTAAATAATATATAATTTTTATTAAATTTGTATATATAAATACTTGACTATTAGAAGCTAGGAGTTTAAAAATTTAATTATACTATGCAGAAAAAAATATTGGTTGTTGATGACATAGAAATTAACCGAATGATTCTCTCTGACCTGTTTAGCGCGCAGTTTGATGTCCTGGAAGCTGAAAATGGTCGTGTTGCAATGGATATTCTGGAACAGAATAAAGAAGAAATATCAATAGTATTACTTGATCTAATGATGCCTGTTATGGATGGTTTTGGTGTTTTGCATGAAATGAACAATTCAGGTATTATTAAAACCATCCCTGTTATTCTCATAACAGGAGAAGATGATGATGAAAAAACCCTTTTGGGATATAAGCTTGGAGTTTCAGATTTTATAAAAAAGCCTTTTAATTCTGATATTGTAGACCGCAGAGTAAAAAACGTTGTTGATCTTTATGCGCATAAAAAGAATCTTGAAGAAAAACTTAAGGAACAGAAAGAGGAGCTTGAAAACCAGGCAAGAAGGCTTAGTCAGTTTAATCAGTTTGTTATTGATATTCTTAGTACTACAGTTGAGTTCAGAAGTTTTGAGTCCGGAGAACATATAAAAAGGATACGAATGCTAACCCGTCTTTTGCTTGAAAGCGTAAGTGAGCATTATCCTTTCTCACTAGAGGAAATGGAAGTAATTGGAAACGCATCGGCAGTACATGATATAGGAAAAATTGCAATACCTGATTCTATTCTTTTAAAACCAGGTCCTTTGACTTCAGAGGAATTCACTATTATGAAAACCCACACTACAAGGGGATGCGAAATACTTTCCAGCTTAACCCATATGCAGGATCAGGAATATTTTACTTATTGTTATGATGTTTGCCGTCATCATCATGAACGATGGGATGGGCGCGGTTATCCGGATGGGCTTAAGGGAGATAATATTCCTGTATGGGCGCAGGCTACATCTCTGGCTGATGTACTGGATGCGCTAACATCAAAAAGATGTTACAAGGATGCATATACTTATGATGAAGCAATAAAAATGATACTAAATGGAGAGTGCGGGAACTTTAACCCCAAATTTCTTGCTTGTATTACAAGTATCAAAGACAAGCTTTCTGCGCAAATTAATGCATCTCATAAATAAAAAAGTATTTTGAATATTATTTTTTTGCTAAACAAGCTCTGCAACAAGTTTTTCTGCATATTCACAGGTTTTTGTAAGAGCTTCTCTGTAATTTTTTAAAGTTTGCTCATCTGGCGCACCTGATCGCATCTGCACCATTAATTTTGAACTTTCTTCAAAGAGAATATTCATTCCCAAATTTCCTGTTAGCCCTTTTATTCCGTGAGCAACCTCTGAAGCTTTTGGATAATCTTGTTGAGAAATAGTGTTTTCAAGATCAGCAAATGAATTATTTTTTAAAAATAAGCCTAACATTTTTTTATAAATAGCTTTGTTGCCGCGCACTCTGGAGAGAGCAGCGTCAATGTCTATATATTTGCTTAAATTTTCCTGATTCTCCACAATAAATTCTCCTTATTGGTCTTTATATATCTTTTTTATTATAACATACTTATTTATATAATAGAATTATTTTTTTTAAAATATAGATTATTTTAACAAGCAATTCAGGTAAATCAAGTTAAAATGTCTTGCCATACTCTTCCCATATTTTTAAAGCAATACACATAGGTTTTATCATTGGAATTGTATAAGTTGGAAAATCTTTTTCAGAAAGATATTTTCGTGTGCTGGAAACATAGTCGGAAAACCCTCTCGGAGAAACAAGCATTGGTTTTCTCATTGACCTCTTTAAATCAACAAGTCTGTCCGGAAGATATTCTGAAAGATACGGCACTTGCAGATATATTGCTGTTATTATTGCATCAACATTTGGATCTTTATCAATAATTTTTATTGCTTCAAGAAGCCTGTCATCATCACAATCTCCAAGAATATCTACGGGATTTCCTCCAAATATTTTTTTTGCTTTTATTAAGTCCCGCAGCGCATATTTTGTCTCTTCGCTAAATACAGCAAGATTCATACCGGAATCGGTCGCCTGGTCGGCAAGCAAAATTCCTGCTCCGCCTCCGACACTTACTATTGCAACTCTGTTCCCCGATGCCATAGGGTTTGTTGTAAGAAGAGATAGTACATTAACCATAACTTTTGGATCTTCTGTCATTGTTTCAATAAGATAAAAACCTGCCTGGCGGCAACAAGCCCTAAAAGCGTCCAGATTTCCGGCAAGCGATGCGGTATGCGACATTGTCGCTTCC
>WRFK01000105.1 GCA_009778835.1 Spirochaetaceae bacterium | reverse complement strand
TTGATCAGCAATACAGAGAAGTTCTCGTAAAAATCAAAAGCGAAATTGAAAAAAGAATTTTATAACAAAACATGATCGAACCACATCAGACTCTAAGGTCGGCAAATATTTCGATCTCCGGGATATAAGCAAAGCTGTATCCCAAAGATTTATCTAAAGTTTCACTTTCATTTCATAAATTTATTTGGGACGGCTTCGCTACCCCACGCAACCATAACATCGGCATCCGTGCCGAAGCGTGGGATATGAATTCTTCGCTATCCCGAATGACTCTATGGAACAAAGATTCCGTTTGACAACGGAATGACGGCTTAAACCTTCGGGATACGGCTTCGCCTACTCCTTAAAGAGCTCCACAACTTCTTCCGGGGTTTTAGCATTTACAAGCAAACGGCAAAAACTCTGCGATCTTGTAATTCTTGCAATTTCCGCAAGAGCTTCGATATGCGGACCAGACTGGCTTGGTTGCGCAAGGAGTAGAAAAAAAAGCTTCGATGATTCGCCATCAAGGGAATCAAAATCAACACCTTCCGGCGCTATACCTATTGCAAGCGTAAGGTTTTTTACCTTGTCTGTTTTTGCGTGAGGAACAGCAATCCCTTTTTCAAGTCCGGTGCTTCCCATGTTTTCCCTTGCAATAACAGCTTTAAAAGCGCTTTCTGCATCGCTTAGTTTTCCAGTTTTATCAAGAACATCTATAAGTTCCCTAATTACTTCTGTCTTTGTTTTTGACTTTAACGGTACCCTAACAACATTTGTTGCTATTAAATCTATTATCGCCATTTTATTCCATCCTTCAATATTATATAAAAAGTATATACATTATGTGAGCTGATTGTAAAGCTCTAAAACCCGCTCTTCGTCTTTTACAATCAGAACAGAACAAGTTACACTTCTCATTGCCCTTTCAGCTTCATTATAAAGCTCATCGCGTCTGCTTTGTATTTTTGAAAGTTCGCCAACTATTAAAAGATCAATATCATGTTCTTTTACAAAATTTTTTATTTCAGAATTAATACTTCCGCTGGATTTTAGCATTATAGCAGGTATTCCTTTGCTGGAAGCTAAATGCTTAACATGATTTAAGTACCTGTCAGCATCTGACTCAAGATCTTTTTTATATTCTTCCTCTTCTTCTTTAATAAATATTCTTGCAGTTACAAGATCATTAAGCGCCCTTGTATTTACAACATATAGAACATGAAACTCTGCCCCCATAATTCTTGCAAGACAAATTCCATATTGGGCAGCAATGACCGACCCTTCGGTTCCATCAACATAAACCATTATTTTTTTTACAGGTCCACCCATTAAATTCTCCTGAATTTAAATTCTCCCGAATTTAAACAAATATCAATTAAGATACAGGCTGCGAACTATCAAGCTTTTTCTTTTCCAGCCTTGTTTTTATCATTTTAAGAAGTATGATCATATCGCGTTCATTTTCTTCAAGCCTGTTTTCTATATATTTTACAGTCTCCCGAAGATCCGGTATAGCAATTTTTTCCAAAGCATTGACTTTTCTTATGGTTTTTTTAACTTCTCTTGCCAGCCTCATAATAGATATTTTAAGTTCAGCCAATTTACCCATTAAATGAACTACTGCTTTAAACTCATTCAATGAACTATCTACCCAAAAACTTGTTCCCATGGGGCTGTAATAAGGGGGATAGTCGTCAAAAGTTGTATTTACTACCGGAAGAGGCACTCCCATTATTTTTCTTTGGGATATCGTAACCTTGCTTTCTATATCAACCGCGCTTGCAACCTGAAAAAGTTTAAGCCTGCCCATATCAAGCGCTGCATATTCAAGAGTGCGGTATGCTTCCAACAATGCTTTCTCAACTCTTTCCTCGTGGTCTACAGCTTGCTCAACCAGGTGTAAAAGTTCTATAACCAGAATATTTCTCTTCTGATCAAGAAGCTCATAGCCAAGTTTCGCAAACTTAAGCTCATTCTTGAGGTAAAGCATATTAGTTTTGGTAGGCGCTACGTTTCTCATTATCTTCCGTAATATTTTTCAATCTCTTCGTCTGTAACTCGATGGAGTTCTTCGCGAGGAAGGATATTAAGGCATCTCCAGCCTATGTTAAGTGTTTCTTCAATGGTTCTGTCTTCATTCATTTTTTGAGAGACAAACGTTTTTTCAAAGGTTTCTCCAAATTCCATATATTGATGATCAAGAGGAGTAAGCTCTTCTTCTCCGATAACCGAAGCAAGGTTTCTTACATCCTTTACATAGCTATATGCGGCAAAAAGCTGGCTCGCAAGATGGGGGTGATCTTCCCTTGTCATCCCGTCGCCAATACCATCTTTCATAAGCCTCGAAAGAGAAGGAAGCCCCGCAACAGGCGGGTATATATTCCTGCTATACATTTCTCTTTCAAAAACTATCTGCCCTTCTGTTATATATCCTGTAAGGTCTGGAATCGGATGTGAAATATCATCATTGGGCATTGTAAGAATAGGAAGTTGCGTTATTGACCCGCTAAACCCTTTTATCATTCCCGATCTTTCATAAAGCTCCGCAAGGTCGGAATAAAGGTATCCTGGATAACCTTTTCTTGAAGGAATTTCTCCTCTGATCGTTGAAATCTCTCTTAAAGATTCACAATAGTTTGAAACATCTGTCATTATTACAAGCACGTGCATATTTTTGTTAAATGCCAAATGCTCCGCAAGAGTAAGAGCTGTTCGCGGTGTTATTGTTCTTTCGATCGAAGGGTCATCGGCTAAGGATAAAAAGAGCGCTACATTATCAAGAACCCCTGTTTCTTCAAAAGATTTTACGAAAAATCTTGCAACATCGTTCTTTACACCCATTGCGGCAAAAACAACAGCAAAGTTTGTCTTGCTCCCTTTTATTTTTGCCTGTCTTGCGATTTGCGCAGCAAGCTCATTATGGGGAAGACCGTTACCGGAAAATATAGGAAGCTTCTGCCCCCTTATTAATGTGTTCATTCCATCTATTACAGAAATACCTGTTTGTATAAAGTCCCTTGGATACTCGCGCGCTGTTGGATTTATCGCCATCCCGTTTACATCAAGCTCTGCTTCTGCCACAGGCATTGGGCCATCGTCTATAGGCTGGCCAAGTCCATTAAAGACTCTTCCAAGCATTTTCTCGCTTACCCCGAATTTAAGGGGCTCGCCCATAAAGCGGATATGTGTATCCGGCATTGTAAGCCCGGAAGTCCCTTCAAAAACCTGAACACAGACAATATCTTTTGAAGTATCAAGCACAAGTCCAAGCCTTGTATTCCCATGCGGGTCTATACACTGAACAAGTTCCCGATAACCAACCGAGTGTGTTTTTCTTATAAATACAAGCGGGCCATCTATTCTGTCAACGCCAATATATTCAAGCCCTGCTTTTAGTTTTTTCTGTTTTTCACCCATATCGATTTTAGACATACGTTGACTCCAATTGATCCATAGAGCGTTCCAGTTTAGCCATAAGCTTATCAAGGAGCTTAAGATCTTCGTTTGGTACATTAAATTTCATTTTTATAATATCCTGATAAACACTCATATGTTTTAGTTTTACAAGTGTTATACCTCTTTTTATTGTTTCTGATCCGAGTTTGTAATATGTAAGAATTACCTGAAGCATTTTCATTTGTTTTTCAATAGAGGAGTATCTGTCAATATTATCAAATGCGTTCTGCTGCAGGAATGCATTTTTAAACAGAGTACAAACTTCTATAATAAATTTCTGGCTGTCGGGAAGAGCATCGGGGCCAACCAGTTTTACAACTTGCTGGAGCCTTACTTCCTTCTGCAGAAGTTCCATAATACTGGCTCTGTCTTCCGACCATGTCGGGCCTGCATTCTGTTCCCACCAGGGAATAACATCGTAAAGATATTCTGTATAACTATCCAGCCATGATATAGCAGGATAATGACGCGCATTTGCAAGCTGCCTGTCGAGTCCCCAGAAACATCTTACAAACCTTTTTGTATGTTGTGTAACAGGCTCTGAAAAGTCACCGCCCGGAGGAGATACTGCGCCAATAAGAGTTACAGAACCAACCTTCCCGCTAAGGGTTTTCATATAGCCTGCCCTCTCGTAGAATTCCGCAATTCTTGTCGGGAGATAAGCAGGGAATACTTCCTCTGCAGGCATCTCTTCCATACGGCCGGAAAGCTCTCTTAAAGCCTCTGCCCATCTTGATGTAGAGTCTGCCATAACCGCAACATGATACCCCATATCTCTGAAATATTCGGCAAGGGTAACGCCTGTGTATATGCTTGCCTCTCTTGCAGATACAGGCATGTTGGATGTGTTTGCTATAAGAACTGTTCGTTCCATAAGGCTTTTCCCGGATCTTGGGTCAATAAGCTCAGGAAATTCTTTTAGAACATCTGTCATCTCATTTCCACGCTCTCCACAGCCTATGTAAACAATAATATCCGCATCGCACCATTTTGCTACAGCATGTTGCGTCATTGTCTTACCGGTACCAAATCCACCCGGAATCGCAACTGTTCCCCCTTTCGCAATCGGGAAAAGCGTATCTATTACTCTCTGCCCTGTAACAAGCGGAATATTAAGAGGCAATCTTTCTTTTACCGGTCTTGGTTTTCTTATGTGCCAATTCTGCACCATTGTAATATTTTTATCGCCATCTGCGGTTTCGACAACTGCAATAGTATCTGTTATTTTATAATCTCCCTTGGGGGAAATAGATTTAACTACTCCGGATACCTCCGGCGGAATCAATATCTTATGGTTTATCCTCTCTGTTTCCTGAACAGATCCAATTATTGAACCGCCGCTAATAAGCGAGCCAACATTGACTTCGGGAACAAAGCACCATTGTTTGTCTTTATTTAATGAAGAAACCTGAATACCTTTTTCTATAAAATGGCCGGAAATCTTGTATATATCTTCAAGAGGCCTTTGGATACCATCATATATAGTTCCAATAAGACCAGGGCCAAGTTCTACAGAAAGGGGCATCCCGGAACCATAAATATTATCACCGGGACATACTCCTGTTGTATCTTCATAAACCTGGATTACGGCATTCTGGCCTTCCAGCTTTATTATTTCACCAATCAAACGAGAATCAGCTACTTTTACCAACTCAAGCATCATGGCATCTGTGATGCCCATTGCTTCAATTACAGGACCATTTACTCTTTTTACCTGTCCAATTATCCGTTCTTTCATTTCGACCCTCTATACTATTCTCAAAATACCTTGCAGATAGTTATGCAAAAAATTCCTTGTAAATCATTTTCATTATCTCAGGCTGATACCTCATTAAACGTGTAGGCACCTGATTATTGAATGCTGTCCTATTATCCTTTGATGACAACACTATGCCCTGGGCAAAAAGTGGATTTTTTTCCGCTTTCTTAAGACTGACATTTCTGCCGGTAAGGGCACTATATTTTTTTTCTGTTTCCCTGAGAAAACTTTCTGTCATAATTTCAAGTTCTTTTGGAGAACCATTTACAACAGCATCTTCTTCCCCAAGCCCGATTGCAGCTTCAAGTATCCACCCTTTTAGCATTTCCGGATAAGAAGATCCTTCTGCTTTCTCTGCTATTTTTTCTTTTATTTTATTCGTAACATTACTTACTATTTTTTCTCTGACTTTAAGTTCAATACGTTTGCGTTCCACAGATATTGCAGATAATTTATTTTTCTCTATAAACGCAAGTTGTTGATCTATTTTTTTATCTGTGTCTTTTTTTATAGAGTTTATCTGCATTTCTTTAGACATCTGTTTATCAGAAACTGTCTTTTTCGCATCTTCTATTATACGAGCTGCTTCCTGTTTTGCATCATTTCCAATACCGGAAATTAATTCAGCTCTATCGCCACTGGATGTTTTCATTATACTGTCCTTGAATGAACATTAAATTCAAACT
>WRFK01000104.1 GCA_009778835.1 Spirochaetaceae bacterium | reverse complement strand
TTTTCTGAACCTTAAATCTGCATGGTTCTGAAATAGAAGCAGCTCTCTTTTTCTGGATTGAGTTATTTCAACAGTATTTAATTTTAACTGTTTCTTAAATCCAAAAATACCCAATTTATTTAGCAACTGATCTAATAAATTCTACAGCATCGCCAACAGTTTCAAATTCATTGGCTTTTTCATCAGGAATTTGTATTCCCATTTCTTCTTCAAGAGCATAAACAAGTTCATAAGTATCAAGACTGTCTGCTCCTAAATCCTGTCTGAAAGATGCTTCAGGTGTAATTTTAGATTCATCGACATCAAGTTTTTCAGCAATAATTTTTTTGACTTTATCAAAAAGTTCGTCCATTATTTCCCCCCATAAAAAACAAATAGTTTGTTTGTTTCAAAATATTCAAACAAGTATAAAAAAGAAATAATTTATATATTAATTAAGACATTTCCTCAAGCCCTAAATATTGTTTTCCTTTATAAAATCCACATTTTGGACATACTCTATGTGGAACAATCTTATTACCGCATGTTGCGCATTCACCTAATGAAGGAACAGATAATCTCATATTAATGGATTTTCTTGTTCTATTTCTTGACTTTGATGGTCTTCTTTTTGGTACAGCCATTTATAACCTCTCTACTCTTATGTATATTTCTCTTTATTATTATTAATCCTATAGTATAGCAAATATTAAAATATAATAAAACCTGTATTCTGAACTTTGGTCAATAAAAACATAATCTATAGTGCTTTCAATGTCAATAAGCAGTATTAAAACGCTTTTTAAGCGCTTCCTCAACGATTTTAGGAACCATATTTGATATATCGCCGCCAAAAGATGCAAGTTCTTTAATTGCCGAAGATCTTTGAAGCGAATATTTTGAATCAGTTGGTATAAAAAAAGTATCTATATCTGATTTTAGCCCTTTATTGATCATTGCAAGTTCAAGTTCGTATGCAAAATCTGTAAGAGACCTTACACCTCTTACAATAAGTTTTGCCTCATGCATGGAAGCAAAATCCACTATCAATTTATCCCATATATGAATCTGGATATTTTTATACCCTGCCAAAACATTTTCCATCATTTTAAATCGTTCTTCCGGGGTAAAAAAACAACTTTTCTGAGGATTTACAGATATAACTACCAGAAGTTCTTCAAATATTTGCGCAGCTCTGCTAATTACATTTAAATGTCCATTTGTAGGCGGATCAAAAGATCCCGGGAAGATTGCTCTAACCATTGTTTTTCCTGTAAAAATACCGTTAATAAAAGCAATTTCTTAAAAATGCTAAACAATTCTATAAAAAATAGCCATAATATTGTAATAATTGTTATAAAACATAAATTATGTTTTGACAAAAAGTCATAAAACAATATAATGTTATTATAAAAGGTACAAGCTATATGAGTAATATTACTACTATTAAGAATATTTTTCACATATTTTTTATTTCTTTTTTTCTAATCGCATTTATTTCATGTACTTCCACTTTAGACAAACCCGAACCGCCAAAACAGAATGTTACAGATAATAAAATTGAAAAAGTTGAAAAGGTCGAAAAGGTTGAAAAAAAAGAAGAGCAACCGCCACAACCTGCTGCTACTAATAATAAGCAGAATGTTCCGGATGCTGTTTATAATAAGACATTTTCAGATATTAACGATTTTATTTTAAAATTGAACAAAATTATTAGCGATTTAAAATTTGAAGAGTGGAAAAAACATCTTACGCAAGACTATATCGACTATTATAGCAATACTTCAAATTTAAATAAAATTTCAGAAAATCCAACATTAAAAAAATATAAAATTGTACTTAGGTCTTTAAAAGATTATTTTACCTATGTTGTAGTTCCAAGCAGATCAGAGGCTAGCCTTGATAGCATTTCATTTATTGACGATAATAATGTAAAAGCTTATACGATAATTGAAGGGGACCCGGACCCGGTAATTCTTTATAACCTGGTTAGAATTAATAATAATTGGAAAATTGAAAAATAAATTATATTAGGAAATTTGGAGAAAAAATATGAAAAAAATTGTTTTTCTTATAATTATAGTTATTATATCTTCTTCGCTTTTTGCTCAAGAAACAACTGTAGAACAGAGATATTTAAGCACAAGCATTGAAATAGCAATAGCTACAGAGCTTGCTGCCGCAGAAACAAGAGAACAAAAACTTATTGCGCTTGATACCATTGAGCAGATGGTTAATGATGGGAAAATAAAACAGGATGATATACAGATTAATAATGTTCTTACAAGTCTTGCAGGGGAAGGGACTTTTATTGTTGTAAGAGAGGGAACCAGAAAAGTAAACGACTTTCCGGAAGTAAGAACAAGAGCAGCAAAAGTTCTTGGAGAACTTGGTGGGGAAAAATCAAAAAATACACTTATAGATATTACTACAAAGGAATATGAACCTATGGTTCTTTCCCAGACAGTTTTTGCATTAGGGATAATCGGGCTTAATGACAATAATGAATCTCTTCTTGCCATAGCAAGAGTTCTTGAGGCTAACAGCAGAAGAGCACCTCTTCCTGATGATAATCTTGCTATTGCAGCGCTTCTGGCTATAGAAAAAATTGCAGCCAAGAACAATGGCTTTCCCAGTGAACCAGATCCAAGATTTCTTTATAGAGCAATAATAGAAGTACAGCAGGGGAATTACAGCACAAACGTAAGAAAATGGGCTGAAAATCTAATTCAGAAACTCAGACAGTATTAAAAGCTGACTTATTCATTTATTAAAAAAGGCTGTCCTTGGACAGCCTTTTTATTTTTTACCAGCATATCAATGTTTTGAAATATTAATAAGGGTCGAATGTTCCAGTGCCTATACCATTAATAAAAGTTACATCTACAAACCCTTCTTTAATCAACCAACTGGGTTTTGCGCCACCATCAAGATATATCTCCATAGCTTCATCATCGTCATCAAAATTATAGGAAGATTTGTCTATAACATATACTTCTTTAAAACCAGCTACATGACTTCCATTGAAATCAAAAAGACCATTTTCACCTTCTTTTCCTTTCCAAACCTTAAGCGTAACGCTTTCACTTGAAATTAGACCGCCTGTAGCAACAAGAACAGCATTATTGCCAGTGCCAACAATGTTGAGGTTTTCAGCAGCAATCAACCAAACAGTATCATCATCTACAATCCCTCCTACAGGACAAATAACATATTTACCGTTATGGCCAACAAGACCAGTTATGGTTAATCTCCCACTTGTAGCGCCAATAGTAAAACCGCCTCCGGTACCACCACCTCCTCCTCCACTATCGCCATCGCAACCTAGCATTGAGAAAGCAATTACCACAATCAAAGCTGTAATTCCTAAAAACTTACATAGATTCTTCACAATAACCTTCCTTACTGTAGCGTGTTTTCTCTTATTCCAAGATGGGTGGGATAAACACGCATAGTTTATCCTGCCCTCAAGGACAGATATAAAAAGCCGCTATATGCCTATATAGCACCCGGCATTTTTTAAGAATAAAAAATAAAAAACTTGGTAAATTTAAATTATACGAAAATGCTTGTAAATTATTGGTTTTAGACTTGACAAAGAGAAGATTAGCTACATAATTCCTGTTGCCTGTTGCCTGTTGCCTGTTGCCTGTTGCCTGTTGCCTGTTGCCTGTTGCCTGTTGCCTGTTGCCTGTTGCCTGTCAAAATTATAGTAATACATTAAACGATATTATAAACTATTTTCTGTAAAATGTGTCAAAAAAATTTATGATTGTTATTAGTTTTTATAAAATTATAACACATAGAAGATGTTGGGTTTTATAAGTATAACAGTAAGCCAATAGAGGCATATTGCTTCCGCCTGCTTCAATTCATTCACAAAAACACTGCACAGAAGAAATAAAAAGAGCTGCCCGCAAAGGCAGCTCTTTTGTTATTAAAGATTATCTTACGTTATTTAATAAACTATATTTAAACTACTTTGATATAGTTTTAAGGGTATCTTTATCTACAATAGTAATCGCTTTTCCCTTATTCTGGAAAATAATAAAGTTGCTGTTAGATGTAATAAAAGTATCTGCAAAAGCTTCAATATCCGATGATGCTTCCAGCTTAAGATCCTGAGAATATTTTCCAATCAATAATTTGCCTGACTGTTTTATAGTACAATATATTTTGTTGCCTGAATAAAGGAGGAATGTCTGGCTATATACCTCTTCATTACTTCTCAAAACAGGAGAAAGATCTTCTTTTGATAATATTGTAAGAACAAAGATTCCTTTTTCATTTTTTACAGGCAATATATATCCTGCCGGTGTATCTATGTAAAGCCTGCCGCCTGCAACAGGAGAATCCTCTGGTACCAATAATTTTCCCTCTGTCAGATCATAGAACACAAAATGGCCGACAAATTCTTTATTGCTATCTTCCAGTCTTAAAAAAGGAACTCTTTTTAGGGCAGAAATTTTTGACGCTAAAGAATCATTGCTGCCGGCATTTGCTTCCCGCTCTTTAACAGTATTTGAATCCTGAACAATTGATTCTCTTGATGATGCAATTTCATCTTCCTTCTGTTCAACATCTTTTCTTTGGGCTTCGGCATCCTTCTTTTCTGATTCAAGCTGCTTTTTTTCTTCGGCAATCGCACCCTTCTCATCTTCTATTTTTTTCTGCTCTTCCTTTGCCTGCGCTTCTGTTATCTCTCCTGATTCCTTCTTTTGTTCAAGTTCTTTTTCTTTCTGCTCTACAGCAGATTCTTTTTTAGTAATTACATCCTCTTTCATGGAGATACTTTCCTCTTTATCTGCTAAAACTTTTTTATCCGCTGCAATCGATTCTTCCTGGAGTTCTGTAATCTTTTTTCTTTGGTCAACTCCCATTGCATCGTCTTTTCTTAAGTCATCTATAACTTCCTTGTCTGCAATTACAAAAAGATCAGGCTTTTCAGCAACTCCGTCCGATGACTTTCTCAAAGGAATAACGAGTCTTGTTTTTCCGGGCCAGTTCTTATAATTTATATCTATACCTGCATTCTCTTTTGATAAATTCACCATTACTTTGTTTATATAAGTTTTATCAAAATAGTCGAGATTTCCCCTGTATACAGCATTGTAGTAAGTTATAAATTCAGCAATGATCATTGCATCCTTATCATTATATTTATACATTTTACTTAGATATGCTGCCAAAATTAACCTTAAATTTCTTATATGATCTACTTTTGCACCAGCTTCAATAATAAAAATATCTGCTCCCCTCTTATCTGACTCCGAAGGATCTACCAGATGCAATATTCTGTATCTTCCCGAGACAGAGCCCTGCGTATTACCGGAAGAAATTGTATCTGCAAGAGAACTACCAATGCTCATAATAGCGCTTTTAGATTCAATTATTTCGTGAGGTCCCTGATAATTAATAAATTCAACCTCTTTAATATTTCTCTCAAGTTCTTCTCTATCAACACCCTGGCTCGCAAGGTTTGATACAGCTATAATCATAAATGGAATACAAAATAAAATAGCTTTTTTCAATTTTTTACCCTCTTAATTTATATTTGATTTTTATTGGACATCTCCATCCAGAGTTTTTAAAACATCCATTATTTTTAATTTTAAATCATATTTTTCAGTTCTTTCAAGCATTTTTAAAAGAAGATTTTTGCCTGTATTTTCATAAAGATATCCCTGATAATTATTAATATTTTTTATTCCCATAATTATATTATCAACAACAGCCAAATCATCAGGAAATCTTGAATATGCTCTCTCGAATAATCTTACACTTTCTCCATAAGGGTCGCTTCCTGCTTTTCCAAGCTCTTTTATTATTACAGAAGCAATAACAGAATCTGTTTCTCTGCCAAGCATATTTCTTAACATATTTACAGTTTCAATTGTCCCTATTCTTGC
>WRFK01000103.1 GCA_009778835.1 Spirochaetaceae bacterium | reverse complement strand
AACATATAGTATTATCTATGTCAAAAAAAATCTATAGCGCTGTAATGGGAGCGAGTTTTTTGCAGAAAAGTTTTTGATTGTTAAAGAAAATGGTCTTTGGTTTTAGTCTACTCTGCGTAAATACCAACTTTTTATCAGGATGACCTTGAAAATAAGAGATTCTGACCATTATAATGCTTAAAGTGAAATCAGCTTTTATCACACTTATAGGAAGACCTTCTTCCGGAAAATCGACTCTTGTAAATAAAATATGCGGACATAAAGTTTCCATTGTGTCGGCAACTCCGCAAACAACAAGAAATGTAATACGGGGTATCTTTACAGAAGAAAGAGGACAACTGATTTTTCAGGATACTCCGGGATATCATATTTCAGAAAAAAAAATAAATAACGAGCTTAAGCATGTAACTGAAAATGCTATAAATGATGCGGAGATAATACTTTATGTTTTTGATTGCACAAGAGAGCCCGGGGCAGAAGAAAAAAGAATAATAGAATATCTTTCATCATTAAACGCAGTAATTATAGTAGCTTTAAATAAAATAGATCTTATTACAATACCAGAGAAGAACATAAAAGAATTTCTGGAAAGCCTTGGAAATTATTTGAAAAAAAATCTTTGTAAAAAAGATAGCAATAAAAATATTTCCATGTGTCATGTTTCGGCAATGACAGGAGATGGGATAGATAAGCTCCTTGAGGCAATGTTTGATAAAGCGCCTGTTGGAGAACAACTTTATCCTCCTGATATTTATACTGATCAGGATGTTTCTTTTAGAATAAGTGAAATAATAAGGGAAAAAGCAGTAAACAGAACAAAAGAGGAAATTCCTCATAGTGTTTATGTTGAAATTGCAGATATTGAAATGACAAAAACCAAGCTGGGAGAAGAGCTTTGGGTTAGGGCTTTTTTAATCGTGGAAAATGAATCGCAAAAGCGAATAGTTATTGGCAGTGGAGGAGAAAAAATACAGGCAATAAAAAAAGCTGCAAAAAGGGAAATAAAATCAATTTTTCCATATCCTGTAATAATAGACTTACGGGTAAAGGTTAATCATAACTGGAGAAAAAAAAGAGGCATTATAACCAGGCTTATCAAGTAGCGAGGCGTATTTTTTTGATTTATAAAATTGCAAGGTAAACGAAGTTGCCGGAATATTTCGTTGTGACAGGAAGAGCCCAATGTCTTAAAAATAAATGCGACTACCGGCTGTATAATTGCTATAATAACGTTACTTCAATTTGGAGAGGGATGTGTTGTTTTCCAAATACCAGTAGCCGCATAATTTTTTCATAGTTTCACAAATCCATTTGGCGTAACGAAGTGTATGCCAAAGCTTCTATTTAGTACGAACAACCCGAAAGCCAATAAATTTATTTCTGTCTAACGGATTACCATTGTCCCTGTATGCCGAGCGCAAAACATTCTGATCATTATCCCATGATCCTCCGCGCACCACACGGCGAGTGCCGGAATCAGGCCCTGTTGGGTCTTTGGACGGACTGGTTTTATAATAGTTTTCATCATACCAGTCCCAGCACCATTCATATACATTTCCATGCATATCGTACAGTCCCCATTTATTGGGCTGCTTTTGTGCTACTTCATGGGTTCTCTTCCCGCTATTATCTGTATACCAGCCAGTATCATTGCTTATGGCAGCTCCTGTGTTGAATGAGGTTGTTGTCCCTGCGCGGCATGCATATTCCCATTCTGCCTCGGTAGGAAGACGATAACCATTGGCGTTCCAGTTTGCTTCTACCTTCTCCCATTTTATTATATCGGGATGGTTTGAATTGTTTGGAACTTCTCCCCATTCTGCCGGATTGGTTTTTCCATTTTTAATATAAACCGGAGCAAGCCCTTCTATAATACTTAACTTGTTGCAGAAGACTATTGCATCATACCAACTTACATTTTCCACCGGAAGTTTTGCAGAATTTTCGCCTCCAGGAGCTGTGGTAAAAGAGCTGGGATTTATCCCCATTATTGCCTGATACTGTTCCTGTGTTACCATGGTTTTTCCTATGGAAAGCTCCCTGGTAAATGTTACTTCATGAGATGGTTTTTCTTCGGGATTAGCGCCTGCAGAACCATCGTATCCCATCATAAAAGGTTTATTATCTATTGCCTCTATTCCTATAGGGGCTGTAACCGTAACTGTCGCTACATTGGAACGAATAGGTGTTGTCTCTCCGTCTGCGCTGATCTCGCAGAAGTAGAAATATTTCCCTTTCTCAAGTGTTGTAGGTATGGTAAAAACAGCAAAATTATCTCCTGTTATGGCAGTACCGCCCGCATTGCTTTCGATTGTGTTCCTGTACCATTGGAAACTTAGCGCTGCGCCTTCTGTAACGCTTGCCATAACGCTCAATTTCCCGATTATGTTTCCAAAAATCACAGTTGTTGTTTCATCCGGCTGTGTAATTATTGTGATAATCGGATCTTCTGTTACAGTAACCGTTGCTACGTTAGAAGTGACAGTAGCAGCCTCGCCGGTAGCATCGATCTTGCAAAAGTAATAATGTTTGCCTATTTCGAGTGTCGTGGGTATGGCAAAGCTCGCGTCAATCTTTCCTTCGAGTATTTCACCGCCAATATTGTTATTTTCTGTGTTCCTGTACCACTGGTGATATAGAGTCGCTCCATTCGTAACTTCGGCCTTTACTTTCAGACTGCTTTTTATCTTTCCGGGCTTCACAATTGTTTCCTTAACCGGTTGCGCAGTTATTGTGATGACAGGGATTCCTACCCAGCCTGGGTTGTTCGCCCCGTCCGCTCCTCCTGCGCTGCTATTACGGCAAGTAGTAATTGTAAATATGATTAATACTGTAATGGCAATAACTCCAATAACTTTGAATACATTTCGCATAACAAAAAAACTCCTTTAGATTGTTTGGTTCGCCAAGGATGACTTCCTCAATACCGTACTCTGGTTTGAATCATCTCATTAAATAAGTGAGAACCAACAAATATACGACAGCAATGGCAATAATTCCGATAAGCTTGAATACATTTCGCATAAAAAACTCCTTTATATTGAGTTTGGTTCGCCAAGGATGACTTCCTTAATACCGTACTTTCATTTGAATCATGTTGCTAAATAGATCAGAACCAATACATATATAATTTCTAAAGGAAATCATGTTTAGACTACCTACATGATTGGGTAGGGTAGAGGTTGGGAGTATTTATTAATAAAATTAGAATTAATCTATTTTTTCTGTTGGAATTACCGCATATTTGGAAAAAAGTTCATGAATACTGTTGATTTCCAGTTTGCGGTAAAGGTTTTTTTGATGAAAACGCACTGTATCAAAGCTGATTTTAAGTATAAAAGCTATTTCCTTGGGCGAGTTACCGCCAAGCAGCATGGTTAAAACTTCTTCTTCCCTGACTGTCAGGTTCAGTTGTTCTTTAGCGGAGCGAGCCTCTGTTTCCGCAAAATGTTTCGAATATTGCTCCATATCCCGCAGGTATAAACCATCGGTCCAGTCTGCTTCAAATAGCTTTTTTTGAATAAGGGGAATCAACATAAAGCAAATACTGCTCAGAACAAGCACAACAGCAAAGGCAAAGTATTTGTTGGGCGCTTCAATATAATTAAAGGCCACAGAAAAGATACCGGATATGATAAAATACTGAATAAAAAAAACAAGACAGAAGTATCTGAACATTCTTAAAGATCTGCTCCACCGTATTGCTCCAGCGCACATATAGTAAATAATGATATAACCAAGACCATCCCCCAGGCCATAGGCAAAAGAACCGGAAATAAGTGTTATCTTTGCATCGTACAGGAGGGCGCCAAGCCCCAGCAAAGAGAGTGTCAGGAACAGAAGCCAGATATACATGGCATTATGACCTCTCCAGAACTGGATCACAATTACAAGCCCCACAGAGATAGTAGATCCAAGTCCGAATGCCATACTCGATACACTGCTTGCTTCCCATTCGATGTAGTTGATCATACACATAATCATGTAGTAGATAATATCCAGACCCAGAACAAAGGGAACCCCTGATCCCTTTCCGTCGCTTTCTGTGTTGATTTCTTTTTGCTCGATACGGCATGAAAAAACCACAATAAGATAAATTATCATTATAGCAGCGCCACCCCATATTTTTCCCACTTCCTGCACAAGGGGAACTGCCCGCCAGATAGTATAGTAAAACCCGTAATAAAGCTGGATCAATGCCATGCCAAACAGACGCTCGACATTGTTCAATACAAAGCAGAATATGTAAAAAGCGCTGGCAGCGCATATTCCATTAAAAAACTGGAATGCCGTAAAAAGTGCAAGTTTTACAGGCCCATCAGGTGTCAAAATCTGGAATGGCACCAAAGCAGCAGAAATAATTGCGGCAAGGCGGAGCAGTGGAACAATAAATTTTTTTGGAATAAACGCAAGGATGAGCCATCCAAGTCCCAGGAAATAAAGCATAAGTTCCCATGATTGAAAACCTGTTACTTCTATTTTTAGATCAAAATAACGCAGATCCCCCAGTATTATTGAAAGTGGGAAAATCAACAGTGCTGGCCACAATGCACCCCTTATATTTCTAAAAGACAACTCATCACGTGCTTGAAAGGTTTTGGCAAAAATTGCACTTAATTTTACCAGCAAAATTTTCCCTCCACATGGCCCTGGGGTTAGTACTTCTCAAGCAGGGGAAGAATCTTGTTTTTTCCCGCTGTTATTATAAACCCTGCAAGCCTTGGCCCTTTTTCTTTTCCTATAAGTACAGTATATACCAGTTTAAAAATATCTTTGGGATCAGCTCCATTATCCTGAGCTATTTTATAAATTGCTTCTGCAAGAGAGACCTCTGTGTGGCTTTCAAGTTTTCTTATTTCTTCGGATAATGCTTTTAATATTTTTGCTGATTTTTCATCAACAGCAATAACAGGATCCGATGCAGATTTAAGCGTAAACTTAAAATCTTCAGGTGCAAAATTTATTATCCATCTCCATGCGCACTGCGCTCTTGCCGTAACTTTTTTCTTTTGCGCCTCGTTTATGCTGCTAAATTCTTCTGCAAGCAGAGTATCAATATTACCCGAATGTATTTGGAGCAAGTTGCATAGATGCCTGAACAGAATTTGAAAAGGCATTTCAGATGGAATAGCGTTTACCTGTGAAAGCTCATATATTCTTTTTTCTTTATCTGCTTTTTTGTCATTTATAGCTTCTTTCCCAAAATATATTCTTTCGCACTTGTCATAATCTTCATAAATTTTTATTACATCAAGATCAAATGATATTGCAAATTCCGAATTTGGCTTTGTTCCCGCAAACATATATCTTACGATTTCAGGTTCATATATATCAAGCACATCTTTAAGGCTTATAACATCGCCGCTTGATGATGAGATTTTTCCCCCTCTCCCTTTGATGCCTAAAAAGTCATATTGGAAAGAAACAGGAGGCTCATAACCATAAACCTCTTTGGCAATATTTTTTGCAGTATCGAAAGATCCCCCTTCTGAATGGTGATCTTTTCCTGCTGGCTCAAAATCAACTTTTTCATAAGCCCAGCGCATTGGCCAATCAATACGCCAGGGAAGCTTTACACAAGAAGTGGTTCGCAAATCCACAGTTTCTTTATTTCCGCATGAAGAGCAACTGTATGAAATGCCCCAATCATTGTCCCATGACTCAACTTCTGTTTTATCTTTATTGCATTTATTGCAAAACACAGAAACAGGCATCCATTTTTCTTCAAGAGGCTCTGTCCTGTGCTCATCGAGCAGTTTTCTTATTTTTTCCCTGTTTTCAAGAGCTGTTCTTATTTCTTTTGCATAATTTGATTTTCTGTATTTTTCAGCCTGATAAATATATTGAGGAAAAACCCCAACAACAGGAAGAATAGATTCAAGTTCTGCTTCATTTGCCCTTGCGTAACTATTTTCTTTGCCCCATGGATCCGGGACCATTGTTATTGGAAAGCGTAAATACTTTTTAAGATTTTCTTCATTTGGCATATTTGCAGGAACTTTTCTAAAAACATCGTAATCATCCCAGGAATATAAAAACTTTACTTTTTCTCCCTTATCTTT
>WRFK01000102.1 GCA_009778835.1 Spirochaetaceae bacterium | reverse complement strand
TGTATTTTTTTCTCCACTACCGGTAGCAAAAAGAAGACCGGTAAAAGCAAAAAATACAATAAGTAGCAATAAAAATTTTTTCATAAAACCTCCATTCAAAAATAATAAATACATGGATAAAGGACCAAAACCTTTCAGCCATTATCTATTCTATTGTAGAGTCTGTCAATAATAAAATCTTATAATAATAATCATTTTTTATTATAGCCGGTGGATTTATTATAAGGTTTTATAATATCAGAAAACATTTCTTTATATTATCTTTAATTCTCATAACAAAAAGTCATTTGTATATACAAATAATTGACCTGTAATTTTTAATGAATTATAATCCTGTAAATTTTTGTTACTTATACTGGAATTTTTATTAATTTTTGTGATGAAATATCTAGAGCTCCATCCTGCGATGTGGCAAGGCCGGGATACCGGTCATATGCGCAAGTATTAGGGTACTGGAATGCCCTGCCCTGGTAAAAAGCCAGGTACTTCAATATTTAAGGAGAAAATATGAGCGGAAAAACCGATAACCAACTAAAACTGGAAGGTGATATTAATATTTCCGAACAAAGAAAAAAATGGCAAAAAGAAAATATTAATAGTGAAACACAAAAAATTCTTGATAAAGACAGCAAATACTTCTTAAAACAATCATTATCTACTCCTTGTTTAAATGTTCTTAAATCTGCAAACGGCGCATGGATAGAAGATATGCAGGGAAGACGCTATCTTGATTTTCATGGAAATAATGTGCATCAGGTGGGATTTGGAAATAAAGATGTTATTGATGCTGTAAAAAAGCAGCTTGATGAACTACCGTTCTGCACAAGGCGCTATACAAATAAAATTGTTACTGATTTTGCAGAAAAAATCGCATCTCTTACGCCGGGGAATCTAAATAAAATGCTTTTTGCGCCCGGAGGGGCAGAGGCAAATTCAATAGCTATAAAATTAGCCAGAATAGCAACCGGAAGGCATAAAATAATTTCCATGTGGGATTCTTTTCATGGCGCAACACTTGATACGATTTCTATTGGGGGCGAAGCTGTTTTTAGAAAAGGGATAGGGCCTTTGTGCAGTGGAACAGAACATGTACCGCCGCCAGATATCCACAGGCGGTTTATGGATATTGGAAAGCCCGAAGAGTGGGAAATACTTTGGGCAAAATATATTGAATATATTCTTGAGAAAGAGGGGGATGTTGCTGCAGTAATTTCCGAACCTGTAAGAAGCACACCTTATGTGCCGTCAAAAGAATATTGGCAAATAGTAAGAAAAGCTTGCGATAAATATGGGGCTTTACTGATTTTTGACGAAGTGCCTCATGCGCTTGGTAGAACCGGCAAATGGTTTACTTGCCAAAATTTCGATGTAACTCCAGATATTCTTGTAATTGGCAAAGGATTAGGGGGAGGAGTTTTCCCAATAGCTGCAACAATAGCAGATGAAAAACTGGATGTTGCGGGCCATATTGCTCTTGGACACTTTACGCATGAAAAAAGCACGCTTGGCGCTGCAGCAGGTCTTGCTACAATCAATTATATTGAAAAAAATAATATCATTGAGCATGCTAAAACTCTTGGCGAATATGCGCTAAAAAAAGCTACAGAAATGATGGATAGACACCCTCTTATTGGAGCTGTAAGGGGAATAGGCCTTTTTATAGGGATCGAGCTTGTAAAAGACAGAAAAACAAGAGAGCTTGCAACAGAAGAAGCAGAAGAGGTAATGTACAGGGCTCTTTCCAAAGGGGTAAGTTTTAAATTAACAATGGGTAATATTCTTACACTTACACCTGCTCTGGTTATTACAAAAGATGAGATGGATTTCGCGCTTAAAGCTATTGAAGAAGCAATTACAGAAGTTGAGAAAAAATAATTAAAAAAATGCTGGCAATGCTTTTTTTAGGTATTTGCCGGATAATTTAAAAATTTTACAGATTATTTGCTTATAAATATAAGGTTTCCGGCAGGAAGTCCTGTAATTGAAAACAAGGTATTTTCAAATTCAGTACTAATTGAAAAAAATTCTTCCTTATAGTTTTCTTTTAAATTATTAAAAAAATCTTTTCTTGACGGATATCTTTCCCGTAGTAAAGGAATTGAATAATTAAAAAAATAAGCTTGCCCATTTGTTGGATTTTGCTGCAAATGGTATGCCATGAATTCATTAACAAGCAAGTAGTTATTTTTTATATCATAGTTTCTATGCGCAAGAAATATTTGCCAAAAAAGTTTTATATCAGAAGAAGTTTTTACCCATATTTCATTGCTTTTTTTCCTGAATTCTCCTGAGGCAAAAAATACACCATGGTATCCTTCATGCATAACAAAAACTCTTCTAAGCGAAGGAATAGTCTCTCTGGATATTGATAAAATCCCTCCTCTTAAAGGCAAAAATTGAGAATTCTCTTTTTTTATTATCTTATTTTCCTGGAGTATTATTTTAAGAAGTTCTTCCTCATCAGAAAGCGAAAAACCTGTTTTCTGTGCTAAATTAAAAAAATTGCATAGATCTTCTGCTTTATAATCATGGGCATTCCACCCATGCAGTCCGCTCATTTGAGCATCTGTTAAAAGCTTTCCTGCGGATTCAGGTTTTTCTACAAAAAAGGCCAGCCTTTTAAACATGGAATTCTGGAATTTATAATCATGAGTATCTATTACAAGAAATTCAGGAAAAATTGACCAGGAAAAGATTTCAAATTTTTCCTGCCTCCATTTTTCAATTTGATAGTTAATAATTGTTCCAAAATCCGCCTCAAGAGCTATAAGCGGAGAAGTATCAACTTTATCACGAATAAGCGATATTTTCTTAAAAATATTAGCATTATCTGATGAGTTGATTAAAACAACTGTATTGGTTTTTCTTTTTCCAGGCAGGAATTCAGGAATAATCTCAGACAGATCAATAGAAGTAATATTTATTCTCCCTTTTACAGGAAATGCTTTTATACTATTTTTTATCCCACCTGTATAAAAATTTATATTGGGTTCTTCTATTTCATTTAATGGTTTTTCATCAATCTCAATTATAATATTGGATAAAGCCTGATTATCAAAAAATCCATCAAGATCAAAAACAAAAGAGTTTTTATTGTCTGAAATTACATTTTTAAAATTTTCACTTTGAGAAACAGAATCATGGGTTATTATGTAACCTTCAACAAAATCGCTCTTATCAATCAATCTGATTTCTTTAAGCAAAGGGATTGCAAGGTTCCCCCAAAAATAGTTATCGTAATTTTCCGAAAGCCTGATCGAGAATGCTTTTATTTCGCATGGTTCATCTTTTCCGGGAACTGTAAAATAAATAGTTGTTTTTTTATCTACTGCAATAAATTCTATTTCTTTTGCCCATACAGATGTATGAATGGTAAATATGTATGGCCCTTCCGAATTCTCTATTTCTGCTTTAAAAAAAAGAGGGTTATTTGAGTTAACTTTATATGCTTTTTTTAGATTATAAAGAACAAGGTTTTTAGCCGGTTGTTCTTCTTTTTTCATGGAGATATTTTCGGTTCGCCCGCTGCCATCTATATTTATGTAAAACTTTCTTTCTTCAACAGTGCAGGAAAAAATAACAAGAAGCAGTAAAAACAAAAAAAGAACAGCAAAAAACCTATTCGTTCTGGTAGATGACAACTTTATTTTTTCCACCTTTTTTTGCTATGTATAAAGCCTTGTCTGCGTTGTCAAAAATGGTTTTTGTAACATGAAATTCAGGAAAACCTGCAATACCACAACTAAAAGTAACATTAAATTCCTTGCCAAAAGCATTATGAACAATATTGCTAAAATTTTCTCTTATTACATCCATTACTTTTTTTGCACTTTGAACGCTGGTATTTCCCATAATTATAACAAATTCTTCTCCGCCATACCTTCCTACAATATCTGTAGCTCTAAGCCTTTCCAGAAGCATAGAGGCAAGGCTTTTTAAAACTGTATCACCAACAAAATGTCCATACACATCATTTACAGATTTGAAATTGTCAATGTCAATTATTACATAACTTAAAGGAAGATTTGTTCTTATTGCCCTTACAAATTCTCTCTGAAAACCGTCACATATATTGGAATGGTTTAAAAGACCTGTTAGAGAATCTCTCTCCATGAAATATCTTAAGTTTCTTGATCTGTCTATTCTGTTCACTGCAATAGAGATAAGCGTCTCATCATCTGTAAATTTGCTTATAAACTCATAACCGGAGAATAAGAGTTCAAAATCAACAGACATAGGTTTGTCAAAAACAGAATAAATAATTATTGGTATTGGAAGAAATTCATCATGCTGCCTTATCATGGCTGTAAGCTCTATACCATTACATTCAGGCATAAGCATATCGATAAAGATTAAATCAGGAGTTGACTCAACTATTAAACTAAACACAGAAAAAGGATCTGTTGTTACAGAAGTAACCATTCCTTTTTTCTGAAAAAGCTGCGCATAATAAGCAAGCGTATCTATATCATCATCAACAATAAGAACATGATCAGGTTGCGTCTTGCGGGTATCTGCAAAATATTCAACTTTATGGGCAAGCTTGGCTACATCAACAGAACTTTCAAAAAAAGCATCTCCATCGTTTCTGATAGCGAATAGTCTTGTATTAAAATCATTATTAGCAGATATAAAGAAAACTTTAAAAGAATTGCGTTCTTCCTTGATTTCCCTTAACCATTTTACAATATTTTCATTTTTCTGAACTAATTCAGTATCAAGGATAACTAAATGAATATCTTCATTTAATATTTTCTCTTTTAAATTATCTATTTCTTTAAAAAAATCGATCTCATATCCAAAATAAGGAAGCCTGTCCCTGATATCGGAAAGATATTTTCTATTGTCATAATCACAAACAACTACCCTTCTATTCCAATTTTCAGGAATTTTTTTCAAAAACCACATGGAAGAAGATGAAACAACAGGTGTTACATTTTTATTTTTAGGCTCTGCTTCCGGGTCGCCAGAGGCAAGAATCTCCTTTATCTCCAAAATTGTATTTTTTACATAGTTAAAGTCTGGTTTTTTCTTTTTTTTAGGCTTTTGCTCTTTTGAAAGAAAATCTGATAAATATGTATCAAGTTCTTTTAGAATATTGCTTATCTGAAGAAATCCAAATGTCCCGGCAGAACCGGCAAGCTTATGGATGTCAATTCTTATTTCAGCAATGCCTTCATTATCCAGTTTTTTGGACTCGCCTATTTTCAAAATTTTATCATAAATATTTTCAATGTTAAGAGGAAGATTTGTTTTATAATGTTTTTCTAATTCTTCAAAATCTTCGAATTCCGGCAAATTTTCTATACTCAATTATCACCTTCTTTTATTTTAAGGCCTATACATATATCAAAAAATGAATATACATATAATATTAACAAAAAAAACAAAATTTTCAACTACTTTTGAAGAGTATTTGTTAAAGTTAACTATAAATGATACAGAAATCTCCTCTGTCTATACTCTTGCCATCCATGACTAGCATGGGGAATAGCTTATACACAGAGATTTAAGAAAACAATTACTACATGATGGTTTTCTGGAATGGCATATTTTTCTTCCATGAAGGTTTGCTGCCATGGAAAATCTGTATTGTTTTTCTTCAGGTATTAATAGCGCTATATCTTTTTCGATTTTATCCGGAACTTTTGCCTGGGTTAAACCAATTCTTCTTACAACTCTGCCAAAATGAGTATCTACTATAATTGCAGGTTTTCCAAATAATGATCCCACAACCACATTGGCGCTTTTCCTCCCTACACCCGGTAAGGTTAGCAGTTCGTCTATTGTGTCCGGAACTATACCATTAAAATCTTTTAGGAGTTTTTCAGCAGTTTTTTTTATATTTGCAGCTTTTACCCTGTAAAATCCAACAGGTTTTATTATATCCATAATATTATCAAGGGGGGCTTTTGACAGAGATAGAGGATCCGGGTATTTTTTAAAAAGCGCAGGAACTACTTCCATTACCTGCCTGTCTGTTGTCTGCGCAGAAAGTATTACTGATATAAGAAGCTGAAAGTTGTTTTTAAAATGCAAAAAAGAAATTTCTTTTGGATAGTTTTTATCAAG
>WRFK01000101.1 GCA_009778835.1 Spirochaetaceae bacterium | reverse complement strand
GTTGGACTTTTCAAAAGAAGTAACTTTAGAAAGTATATCTTTTTTATTTAATACTTTGGTTTCTTTTTGCTTACTCGCGGATTTAAGATAATTTAAAAAATTATCTGTAAATCTTTTTTCTCTAAAATAAAGTTTTTCTGTGGCAATTTGTTTTCCTTCATCAAGCAAAAGATATGGGGCTCTATTTTGAGGATCATTTTCTTGAGGATTACCATTTTCAATCTTTTCAAGTTTTTCAACAGGTAAAAATATACTGGGATTATCTTTTATTATTTTTATTGGATCTGATATCTCCTTTGCAATAAGAGAATACAATTCTTTTTCAATATCATCTATTGCTGATAATTTAGCTATTTCCAGTTCACTTGTAATTTCATCAATAGAAACCCTAATATGTCCTTTGTCAAAAAGGAGAGATAGCGCTATTATAAAATAAAAAAGAGTAGTATCTTCTTTTTTTCCATATTGCGTGCAAATAAATCCTGCAAGTATAATATTTACCGGGGCAATCCCATGATTAATATATTTGTCAAAAAAAGAATTTTCCCTTTGCAACAGCAACTCCTATTCTAAAAATGTTTTTTTAAAATTATTTATAGCATCATAATCAGGAGGACTAAAATAGACTCCCGGATTAAAGACATTGCTCTTCTCTTCTGCATCCTTATCTTTTTCCCTGCCTCCGGAAAGCCCACGCAGAAAAAGATAAAAACTTCCTCCCATAACAGGCTGGCTGACACATGGCGCGCCTGCGTTATCCGAACTTATTATAGAATCATTATTATTTTCAGCTTTGATCATCATATCAAGCGCAATTGTATAAAGATATATCTGGATTTTGTAATTATTGCTGATCATTGCATTTTCAAGATTCTCCTGACTATAATCATTTATCGAAGAACCAAGAAAATTTGTTTTCCAGTCAACTATATAATAAACGCCATTGAAACGGAAAATCATATCTATGAATCCTTTTATAAAACCATCCTCCAAATCAAAACCATTTAACTCTTTTCCAATATTTATTTTGCCATGCTTTATTTTAAACATAAAATCAAGCTCATGCTTTCTGTCAGATTCTGGAATATCTCCGATTCTTATAAGCAAGCCCCCTGCATTGATAGGAGTAGTAAGTGTTTTATACAGAAGTTTTATAACTGGTATGCGCGATTTATATGCAAGATCAGAGTTTACAAATCCCCTTGCGCAGTGTTCTGCAAGATCAAGAAGCTCTTCATCTTCCGCAGCAGAATCCTGATCCTTATGTTGCATGACTTTGGAATAAGGAACTTCCTCAAGAGCCTTATGCATTATATTTCCAAAATCTACCCCTTTTATACCAATATTTTCTTCGCTTTCAATATCATCTTCTGTTTCATTTTCAGGTTCTTTTTCAGGATTTTCAAGATTTCTTATTTCTGTATCATGCAGGGGAATATGCGCTTTGCTTTTTGCAAGCATGGAGTAACTGTAGACCCAAAACCCTTTTTGAGCATCATCTTTTTTATATGAAGGCTCAGGACATGAAAGCGCTGATAGTATCTCATTCTGTTCTTTGTCCTTGTCTTCATATATCGCGCTGCTATAGAAAAAATCACTGCTATTGATTTTATTAAATCTAAAATATTGTTTGCCATTGCAAAAATCTTCTACAAGTTCAAATAATCTATTACATAATATTGCATTGTATTCTGATACTTTCATATTCTCGGGCAAATATTTTTTTTTCATATTTACAGGTATAGATAAACCTAATCCGCTTTTTTCAAATTCTTTTGACAATTTGTCAAATACCAATGATGCATAAAAACTTACAAGGTCTGTTCCTGGAGGATTTTTTATAATAGGTATATAGAGTTTTTTTGATGCTCTTGTCATTGCAACATAGTAAAGCCTTTTCTTTTCTTCCCAAAGTTCAAAATATTCTTTTTCTCTATTCAAACTGCTTTTTGTAAAATCTATATATCTTTTTCCATCTTCTATAAATTCATAATAATTTTCTCTTGCAGGCATGGGCTTTGAATTTCCAAGCCCGCCGGAAAAAAACACAACAGGGAATTCCCTCCCCTTACTTGCGTGTATTGTCATAATTTTTACACAATCAGGTTCATTTTCAAGACGCATGGATTTTTCTTCAACTTGCTCATATCCCTTTATAGCAGATATCATGTAACGTAAAAGAGAAACAGCATTCAGCTTTTCAGCCATGTTTTTCACAACAAGCATTTCAAATATCTGCAAGGCATTGGCAACTTTTCTTCTGCCGCCAAGTTCATCGAGGGTCCTTGCAATATATGGCCTGTTTATATCTTTATCTTCAAGGATCAATGATGCAACAGGATTATTTTGATAAAATATTTCATCCAGAACTTTAAATAATTTCCCTTTTGCTGTTTCTTCGCTCCATAGTACAAATTTCTCTGTAATATGGTCCATCTCAAGGCTGTTTTCGATTTTGATTATATGTTCTGCAGAGAGCGCAAATATTTCAGAAAAAAGGGATTTACGCACAATAGCCATATCATTTGGATAAGCAAGCGCATAGAGGAAATCAATAAACTGATATGCTTCGCATGAATCAAAAATATTAAGCTCCCTCTCATAAATTGCAGGGATTCCAAGTCTTGTAAGATGATCAAGCATTGATTTACAACTTGGGTTTGTTTCCATAAGAATTGCTATTGAAGAGGCAGGCAATCCTTGTTCAAGAAGTTTTATTATTTCATTGCCATAGATATTTTCAATAATTTGTTCCACTTCTGCTTTTGATTTTTCATCTGATCCATTTTCAATAGCAATCAATTCAATAATACTTTCACTACCTTCTGCAGCCTGGTTATGTTTGGGATTATCTTCACAGCTTTTAACATTTGAGTATGTAATTTTATGCCCTCCGCCGGATGAATGAAAAAATACTTTACTGAAAATATCGTTAATCCCTTTTACGATGTTATCAGTAGACCTGTAGCATGTTGCAAGCCTGTAAGCAGATACATTTGCAAGAGCATTTACAGCTTTAAAATATATTTCAAGATCTCCTCCGCGAAATCTGTATATAGATTGTTTTGGATCTCCTATTAGCACTATTTTATGCTGATCCCCTCTGAAAATTGTACTGAATATTTCCCACTGTGAAAAATCTGTATCCTGAAATTCATCAATAAGAACCACTTTATATTTTCTTCTAAGTTCAGTTGCCAATGGAGAATTGCCACTATTCATTGATACTGCATTTCTTGTTATTTCAACCTGATCATTAAAATCAAATATAGATGCGTTTTTCTTTTTCTGCTGAGCAAATTCTATTATTCTAAGAGATGCTTTTTTAATAAAAATATAAGAAGCTATATTATGAAAAATATAATTATTGCTATCTTCATTGGCTGCATTATCTTTAAACAGTTCCAATGCATTAAAAATATTTGATATGTTTTTGACTAAAAGCAATTCTTTTGGATCAAGGATTGAGACATCTTTATTTTTTGAAAGATAATCAAAAGAATATTTTCTTAATCTCTCTGCATCTTCAAGAAAAGCATCGGAAAAAACTTCTCCAACAGTTTTAGACTTAAAAATTAATTCCATCAATTGAGAAAGAACTTCAAATGTTTTATCGCGAAATCCCAGTTTCATTTTTTTTGAAATATCTTTCATTGCAGAGGAAGAACAATCACAATCAGAGAGTTTTTTTATTGCAATATATAATTTTCCTTTGCTGGATAAAAAGTCAGAACAATATTTTTCTGTTTCATCTATAAGGTTTTGACCAGGTATTATCTCATTCTTCTCAAAGATATAACGCGTTTCGATTATAGAAATAAATAATTCAATTATATCTGATAATTTTTTATATTTTTTTCTGAAACTCAAATAAAAATCTGAAAGCTCGCTGCTCTCTGCTGTTCTTAAATAATCATGGATAGCTTCTATATAAATATCTTTTGAATTCATTACAGAAGTTCTAAAGGATACTCCGCTCTCAAAAGGGAAATTATGGATACAATATTGACAAAAAGCATGTATAGTATAAATCTGCGATTCTGCAAAACAGGAGAAAGCTTCCTTTACCCTTTTTGCATATACCTTATTGCTGCCTGAATCGATTTCCATTACTTTATTTTTTAAAAGAGTTCTTATTCTGTTTTCAAGTTCAAATGCTGCTTTATTTGTAAAAGTTACTACAAGGATTTCAGAAATATCATACCCCTTTTCAACTATATAACGGATAACAAGATGCTCAAGGCTGTATGTTTTTCCTGTTCCGGCAGAGGCTTCTATAACCATGTTTTTATCAAGATTTGCAGAACTTATTTCAAACTCTTCCATAATATTTTTCACAATGAGATATTAATAAAGTATAAATAAAAAAAAGATGATTGTATACGGATACCAACAGTCTTGCAGGTAAGCTATGGAGTATAGTATCCATTCCACCATTTTCATATTTCAGGGCTATGTGCAAAGAACTTGCTGCAAATAATTAGATATAAAACAGAGCAGATATTTTAACGAGAAAAGGATTTGTTTATTTTGAAGAAAGACTTTGTATAGTTTCCAGATCAAGGCCAGTAATGTCACATACTAATTCCGGCGTAAGACCTTTTGCGAGCGCATTCATAGCAATTACTCTATCTCTTTCTACGCGGCCTTGCGCTATCCCTTCTGTGCGACCTTCTGATAGCCCGTCTTCCCTTGCTTCCCTCGCTGCAACAGCTTTTTCTTTTTCAAAGTCCCATTCACCAAATAGCATATTATAAACCTCCGAGCTGTGTCTTTTCAAAAAGTCTCTCAAAATATTGTTCTCTATGCAGTATTTTATAGCATATTTTAAAGATTCTTCAAGAGATATTTTTTCTTTTTGGTATTCCCATATCTTGCTGATCAAAATGCTGTAACTGTCAAGAGTTTTGCTTTTGCTTAGTATCTCCTGGTTATATCCCTGATTTATATTATAGACCTGTACTATGAGTTCCAGTGGTATTTTATTTTTAGATAATTTTAGGTCTTCGGTATTTTGAAAAGCAGAGGAAAGCCGCAGTTCTTTGTGATCAGGGAATTTCTCTTTGCCGTTATATAAAACAATAAATTCAGGACTGGGTATTTTTTCAAGCTTTCTCTGATACCTTTTTTCATCATCAATAATACTTTCATATAAACGCCCTATATACATCAACAGGCGCAAGGGTAGATTATCGGATATCGTAGACATATGTTCTATTAGCACTACAAGCCGGTTGTCAATGGTAAATGAGACATCATTAAGTTGTCCTCTGATAAGAATGCCTGTTAGGGTATTTATATCAATGGGAGTATCTGGTGAAAGATTAATGCCTTCTATAGCTGAATAAAGTTCCTTTAAAGCAGCAGGATTATTAAAGAGAAAAGTAAACAAGCTATCCTTGTGTTCTCTATTTATGATGATGGCATTTTCCATAGACTCTGATTTTTTCATCTGCATCTCCGAAGTAAGAATACTGAAATTATTAAAAATATTTCTTACTCTAATACTGTATGCAGATGTGTTTTGCTTCAAAATTATCGCAAAAAAATATCTAAACAAGTTTTTGGCGCACACTGTGTGCCAAATTCACTTTGAAGTTTTTCTGAAAGGGTTTTGATTATTTCCTGCCCATATTCTGCCAATATCCGATAGCAGCGAATGCCAGCAATAAACTAAAAAACCATATCACGATTTTGCCGAAGGCTGAGCTGCTTAACTCCCAGCGCTTATCGCCATCCTTGGCTAGCGCTGGGCGCGACATCCATGTCACAGCCTCGCTTCGCTGTGGACGCCAAGCGCGACTTTCCTTGCGCGCGCAGGCGGGCAGTGTCCATAGGGACGCTGCCAAAGCTCGACATCTCAACCTTCGGCTATCCTTGGCTCGCTGGGGCATTATATCTATACCGCCCCCTGCTGGTGCCTGAGCTTGGCGAAGGCCAGCGCCGGTGGGGTTGCACCTACGCTACGGATGTACTAGCGTTACAGAACCTGTATCAATAGCCAAAGTTGCAAATGCTGCTGATGGAAAATCATCAACGTTTATTATTACCGTTCTTTCACTGCCAGTGCTTGTTATTTTTTCGCCGT
>WRFK01000100.1 GCA_009778835.1 Spirochaetaceae bacterium | reverse complement strand
CAGGAATTCATTGTTGATGACCAGGGAGGAATAAGGGATCCTCTTGGAATGATCGGAATAAGACTTGAGTCAGAAGTTCATATAATAACAGGCTCAGTTACTTCTGCGCAAAATCTTATAAAATGCGTGAATCGGGCAGGATTCAGGGTTGATAATGTTGTTTTGCAATCGCTTGCTTCTTCAAAAGCTGTATTGCGATCTGATGAAAGAGAAATGGGAGTTTTGATGATAGATATAGGTGGCGGCACAACAGATATTATTGTAAACTATGAAGGCGCCCCATATCATACAGATGTTGTTCCCATAGGAGGAAAACAGATAACAAACGATCTTTCAATTGTTTTGAAAATACCTTTTGATATGGCTGAAAAAATAAAAGTAGAATCAGGCTGTTGTTATACATCTCTTATTGAGGATGAAGAAGATATTATTATTCCAAGTGTGGGAGGCTGGCCTGCTGCTCCTATGGCAAGAAAAAAAATATGCGAAATTATCCAGCCAAGGGTAGCTGAAATATTTTCAATGGTAAAGAACAAGCTTGAAAGAAAGAATTATTTAAAACTGCTTAATAGCGGAATTGTTCTTACAGGCGGCGGCGCTCTTATGCCAGGAGTTGTACAGCTTGCAGGAGAAATATTTAATCTTCCTGTACGAACAGGATATCCTTCTGGCTGCGGCGGTCTTGTAGAAGAATATAGAAATCCAATGTATTCAACAGCAGTCGGCCTTGTAATGTTTACGGATGAAATGATGGAAAAATTTGATAAAAAAATCACTTTATCAAATGAGACAAGTTTTAAGGAGAGATTCAAAAACTGGTTTAAAGAGTTTTTTTAAAATATTTAAAATATTTGAAATATAAATATAGTATTTCACTTGGGAGGGGGAAATGCAAATAACAGTTGTCGAAGAAAGGAATTATACTAATCCTACTGTAATTAAAGTTGTGGGAGTAGGCGGCGGCGGCAATAATGCCGTAAACAGAATGATTGAGAGCGGCTTAAGCAATGTTGAGTTTTTAGCCGTCAATACAGATGTTCAGGACCTGAATAAAAGCAAAGCAAAAAACAAAATACCTATTGGTACCAAACTCACAAATGGCCTTGGAGCAGGCGGAATTCCCGAAGTTGGGGAAAAAGCTGCTATTGAAGATAAAGAAACAATAAAGAGTATTCTTAAAGGCGCTGATATGGTTTTTATTACTGCGGGAATGGGAGGCGGTACAGGAACCGGAGCAGCTCCGATAATTGCTGCAGTTGCAAAAGAACTTTCTATTTTAACTGTTGCTGTAGTTACCAAGCCTTTTGCTCTTGAAGGAGAGAAAAAGAAAAGACTTGCAGAAGAAGGGATAAAAAAACTAAGGCAATCTGTTGATACTTTAATAACAATTCCAAACGAAAACCTTATGAAAATTATAGACAGGCGCACTCCGTTTAAAGAAGCGCTTCTTTATGCTGACGATGTTTTAAGACAGGGGGTCCAGGGAATTTCCGACCTTATTACAAAAGAAGGCGATATAAATATTGACTTCGCAGATGTAAAAACAATTATGAGCGGCCAGGGCGATGCAATGATGGGCATTGGAATAGGGCGTGGTGAAAACAGGGCTATAGAGGCTGCTACAAATGCTATCAGCAATCCTATGCTACAGGAAGAAAATTTTGAAGGGGCAAAAGGAATCCTTTTAAGTGTTACAGGCGGACCGGATTTCGCGCTTGCAGAATTTCACGAAATACTTCAGATTATAACCTCAACAGCAGACAGAGATGTCCTTACAATTACAGGCATAATCAATGACGAAACGCTAAAAGATGAAATAAAGGTAACTGTAATTGCAACAGGCTTCACTCAGCAGGAGAAAAAGATCAAAGAGGAAGTTCCTGTTCAATCAAATAGTAAAAATGAATTCATTTCCAATAATGAATGGAGTCAGATGAGAACAGGTTTATTCGCAAGAAGGGATGATCGTTATTTAAGCGGAAGGAATTCCGGGTCATCGGATCTTGATATTCCTACTATTTTCCGCGATGCAACTAAAGCGCCTCCGGATTTATCTTTTGGTATATGATGGAACGTAAATTTGCAAGGCAAGGAGAAAAATAATTGATTTCAGCAGTAGAAGAGAAAAACATGTTAAAAAAATATGAACAATACCTCAAAGCAGAATTAAACTTATCTCTCCCAACAGTAAAATTTTATATAGATGAGGCTAATCTCTTTACTGAATATCTGGCAAAAAATAATATGGCCTATATTTCGGCTGAAATATCAGATATTGAAAATTACATTGCTGAAAGAAAAAATAGAACAATTACATTATCCTATAGCAAAGATTCTAAAACAGAAAATAATATTAACAGTAGTTTAAAACCAGCCACTATTAATAAAGTGGCATCGGGAATAAGATCTTTTTTTAAATTTTTACACCTCGAGAATGAAAGAAGCGACAATCCAACCAGGTTTATCAAGATGTCGCGCAGGGGCAAAAAGCTTCCTGATTTTCTTTCTGTAGAAGATATTGATACACTTCTTGACAGTATTGATGTTTCTACACACTCGGGGCTCAGGGATAGAGCGCTTTTTGAATTAATTTACTCCTGCGGGCTTAGAATATCTGAAGCGTGTTCACTAAAGTGCAGTAATATATTTAGCGACGATAGTGTTATAAAAGTCATTGGAAAAGGAAATAAACACAGAATAGTTCCGGAAGGAGATGCTGCGGAATATTGGCTAAAAAGATATATCAAAGAAGCAAGGCCTTTGATGATTAAAAATAGAAAAACCGATTTTGTTTTTTTAAACATCAGGGGGGAACCTATTAGCAGAAAAGGGGTATGGAAGAGGTTTAAAGAGATTGCTATGTCTTGTGGAATAGAAAGTCGCGTACATACTTTAAGACACTCGTTTGCAACACATCTTATAACAGGAGGAGCAGACCTTCGTTCTGTGCAAGAGATGCTTGGTCATACAGATATATCGACAACTCAAATATATACACATCTCGCGAGAAATGATCTTAAAGAATGTCATAAACAATACCATCCTGAAGGGAAAAAAACAGGGGGAAAAGTATGAAAAAAATAATACTTCTATTTATAGCTCTATGTTTATTTAGCTGTAATAAATCCGAAAAAGCTTTTTTTGCAAATATAAATGAAATGGATGAAGGCAACCTTACATCTGAGCAAATGAAAAAAAGGGAAAGGGAATTAAAAGAAGCTATAAGAGAAAATAGAAATATACTTGAACAAAAAATCGAATCAGCGAGAAATCTCATAAAATATCATAGAATGCTTGGCAAGCTTTATCTGGACAACAAAATGTATCTTCTTGGAGCGCAGGAATTTGATGAAGCTATAAAGATCGATATTGAAAATCCGGTATTGTACTATTATGCAGGGTTATGCTATGCAAGGTACGCAAAATCTCTTATAGACGAAACACTGCAATTTACCAATTTATTATTGGCAGAGAAATATTATTTAAAAGCAATTGAGTATAATAATAATTTTGGAAGAGCTCTCTATGCGCTTTCGGTGCTTTATGTTTTTGAACTCGACCAGCCCGACAAAGCTGCTCTTCATCTTGAACATCATCTTAAAACACAAAAAAGCGATATTGAAGCAATGTTTCTTCTCGCTAATGCATATATAAGATTAGATCTTCAGGATAAAGCCATTGCTCTATATGACAATATTATAAAAACTTCAGTAACTACTGCTTATAAAAAACAGGCAGAAGAAAATAAAAGGCAACTTTTGAATAGCGGATATGGATGGAAATAACAGGATGGAAGGAATGAAATTATTACCTCTTTTTATTTCGAATTTAAAAGCAATAGGAAAGAGGCAGAAAATTAAAATTCTCAAACTAATATCGGAGAGTGTTGATTTAAAATCAATTGATTTTGATTCTCCGGGAGATATTGCTTCTATTGTAAAATATTTTTTTGCTCTGGATAAAAAAACAATAGATGATAATATTTCGCAGGCTCTTTCCATAGTTGAAAACTGTTCTCGCAAAAATATTGAGATTATTACTTTTCTTGATAATAGTTATCCTTCTGTTTTAAAAGAAATATATGATCCGCCTGTTGTTTTATATTTAAAAGGATGCGCAGAGAAACTTGCTTTACCATCAATTGCAGTGGTGGGGACAAGATCTGCAACCGGAAAAGCATTAAGGGCTGCATTTGAAACAGCATTTTATCTTTCTCTTAATAATATTGCTGTAATATCCGGTCTTGCGATTGGAATTGATAATGAAGCGCATAAAGGAAGCATTAGCGCAGGCGGCGCTACAGTTGCTGTTATGGGATGCGGTCTTGATAAAATTTATCCTGCATCGAACAGGAAAACTGCATTTGAAATAATTGAGTCCGGAGGGATCCTTATAAGCGAATATCAGCCGGGAATCAAGCCGCTTAAGTACCATTTTCCGGAAAGAAACAGAATTATAAGCGGGCTTTCATCAGCATCAATAATAATTCAGGCGCCAAAAAAATCAGGCGCGCTGATCACTGCTGATTATGCCCTTGATCAGGGAAGGGATGTTTTTGTACACGAGGCAGGTCTTACTTCTACTTTTGGAGACGGCGGGATGGCTCTTGTTTCTGAGGGCGCTTTGTTGTTTTCCAATCCATGCGAAATTGGGAAATATTATGGTTTTGATTTTTCAGATAGTTTTATAAATAATAAATCTTTTTATAAAGATACAAAAAATATTGAAGATGAAATAAATGGTTATGTAGTTAACTATAAGGGTGTTTTTTACAGGAGAGCCAAATATGCCTAAAAGCGGAACGGAGAAGAATAAAAAACTAAATACTTTACTCATTGTTGAATCTCCGGCAAAAGCCAAAACAATTGAACGTTATCTTGGTAGCGGTTACTCTGTTGCAGCTTCTATAGGGCATTTGATTGATCTTCCAAAATCAAGAATTGCCATAGATGTAGACAATAATTTTGAACCTGAATATATTACGGTTCGCGGAAAAGCAAAAATATTAAAAGAGCTTACAAGTAAAGCTGCAAAAGCAGAGCATATTCTTCTTGCCTCTGATAATGACAGGGAAGGAGAAGCAATATCTTTCCATCTTAAAGTATTTCTTGAAAAGAAGAATATTAATTCAAAAATCGAAAGAATTATTTTTAATGAGATCACTCCTTCTGCCATAAGAGAAGCTATAGACTCTCCTATGGAAATAGATTTAGGCAAGGTCAATGCCCAGAAAGCAAGAAGAGTGCTTGATCGTATTGTGGGTTATAATATTTCACCGCTTCTGTGGAAAAAAGTTAAAAATGGATTATCAGCCGGAAGAGTACAATCTGTGGCATTAAGGCTTATATGCGAACGGGAAAAAGAGGTTGAAGATTTTGTTTCTGAAGAATACTGGTCTTTGAGTGCAGATCTTAAGAAAGGTAAAAATATTTTTTCTGTACAACTTTTTCTCAATAAAGGGGAAAAGCCACTCTTTTCTGATAAAAAATCTGTAGATCTATTAATAAATGAACTTGCTGGTAAAGATTTTGCAGTTAAAGAAATTAAAAAGAGCGAAAAGAGAAGCCAGCCAAGACCTCCGTATACCACATCAAAACTTCAACAGGATGCTGCAAACAGGCTTGGGTTTACATCAAGAAAAACCATGCAGATTGCGCAGCAGCTTTATGAAGGTATAAATATTGGCTCCGGAAGAGTTGGTCTTATTACATACATGAGAACCGACTCAATAAGAATTTCAAAACAGGCTATTGAAGATGTAAGGAAGTTTATAGGAGAAAATTATCCCAATGAACTCCCTGAAAATCCTATTGAGTATTCACCTTCAAAGCAGGCTCAGGATGCGCACGAAGCTATAAGGCCAACCTATTCGCATTATACGCCAGATTATGTAAAAGAGTATCTTACAAAAGATCAGCTTAAGCTTTACTCAATAATATGGGAGAGATTTGTCTCTTCCCAAATGAAAAATGCAGTTACTGAAACTACAACAGTTGATATAGAGTGCGGAGAAGCCCTTTTTAGGACAAATATGACAAAAGTTAAAGAGAAAGGGTATCAAAAAGTTTTAAAAGTACTTGCAATAAAAGAAAAGACAGAAAAAATACCTTCTCTGAAAACCGGAGATATTT
>WRFK01000099.1 GCA_009778835.1 Spirochaetaceae bacterium | reverse complement strand
TGATTTCATCTTTTTTCATTTGGTTTCCTCTATAAACGTAAATTAACACCTATCGCATTTCCGAAAAAGTTCAAGGATACATCCTGCGCCTTTCCATGCGGCCGGGCATAGCTGCGACCAACTGTCCTTCCAACTGCCTGCCCTATGAGCGCGCCAGCCAAAACATCGGATGCCCAGTGAACGCTTGTTGCCATGCAAATTCCCATAGCTGCTGCATAGGCATACGCGCAAAAAACAAGCAAAGGCTTATCGTCATACAACTCATAAAGAACTGCAGCAGCAGCAAATGCAGTAGCAGTATGCCCGCTCGGCCAGCCTATGGCAAAATTCATATTGAACCAATCGAATTCATTGCTAAAATCTTCTGTTCTTCTCTTTCTCTCCCTTTCCTCCGCACCCCAGGTATTCATGGGATTTTCTGTACCAGGCCTTCCGGTAATCATTTTTAGAGGTGATTGTATGCTCAGTGTAATTATAAGCGACTGCGTTAAAGCTGCGGCTGTGCCGACCATCCTGTCATCGCTGTTTTTTTTCCCCAATAAGTAAAAAGACAAAGGGGTGACAGCAGGCATCAACATCCCAACAAGCAACGATGGCATCCCCACATGCCTGAAGAATGGGGTCTCCCCGACCTTGTTCCTTATATCCCAATCAAGGCCTGTTTCAATCATTGCCCATGTCCCAAGACCTGCGCCAATAAAATTCGCTCCATAATTATGCGTAAAGGAGCCAAGCCAATTATTTCCGAAATTATAAAATATCTTGCGGGGATAAGAATCATCGTCTGGCGAATCTGTATTAAGGTCGGCACGAAGGGATGCATTACTAAAAACACTAATAATAAGAAACAATAAACACATTTTTAGCTTCATAGCGCATCCTCCTTCATATATAAAACATATAGCGGATTGACTACCCTGTCCACTTCTTTCAAATAAATTTGAATTGGTATTACAAAAAAACAATATTAATCCTATACTTAAAACAAATTAATATGGCAGAAATTTCCTTTTTAAAAAATAGAGATAAAATAATAAAAGAGATAAGAAAATATTTTTCAGATTTGGGTTATCTTGAGGTTGAAACCCCTGTCCTCTCTCCATCGCTTATCCCCGAATCTTACCTTGAAGTTTTTAGCACAAAAATGATAAACCCCTACAGAGATGAAAAAGAATTTTATCTTACTCCATCTCCCGAAATATGGATGAAAAAACTCCTCGCAGAAGGGAGCGGTTCTATTTTTCAAATAACAAAATCTTTCAGGAATTCAGAGCAGACAGGAAGATTTCATAATCCTGAATTCACAATGCTCGAATGGTATAGCAAAGACGCAAATTATAAAGAGACGATTATAATTACAGAAAAACTTTTAGATACGCTTGCCACAACTTTCAACTGCGGTTTACTTAAATCACCATGCATAATAATTTCAGTAAAAGAGCTTTTTTTTAAGCATACAGGTATTGATCTGGAAAAATTTAAAAGCGCAGAACTTTTAACCGATGCGATTAAAAAAGCAGGGTTTGGAGATAAAAGCAACTATACATGGGAAGAAGCTTTTAATTATATATTTGTCTCAATAATCGAACCATCTCTTCCAAAAGAGAAACCAATTATTGTTACTGATTACCCTCTTCAAATCCCATGCCTTGCAAAAAAAACAGAAGACAACAAATGGCTCCAGAGATGGGAACTGTACGTTAATGGAATAGAACTTGCAAATTGCTACACAGAAGAAACCAATAAAACAAAAATAGATGCTTTTTTTAAAGAGCAGGAATTACTAAGGAACAACTCTCTGGTAAATCATTATATCGATAAATCATATACAGAAATATTTTCAAACAATTTTCCCGATTGCTCCGGAGTCGCGCTTGGCATAGACAGGCTTGTCATGGCAATTACAGGGGCAAGCAGAATACAGGATGTAATAAGTTTTACTTTTTAAACCATGTATCTATTGCTCCAGCCGTAAATTTGGCAACAAAAATCGCATGAATATTGGTTTTTTGCATAAAAATCAAGCATTAGCCTAAAAAGTTAAACTTGATAAAACTTCGTTATTTGAACTCACGGAATTTTTCCCAACCCTGGTATTATTGCATATATACATCCGGACATATTGTTTTTTTTGAATATTTATGATAGCCTCTATAGCAATTTGGCATGCTGATCAATCAATAATACAGGATTAGTTTCCTTAAAAGGGGAAAATTATAGTGAAATGGTTAAGAAACCTCGGTATTCAAAAAAAGCTTTTTCTTGCATTTGGAGCTTTCATACTTCTTATGCTAATCTTTGCTATATTTTCCACCAGGCAGATGTCTCATGCAAGTACAGCTTATAATTACGCAGTGGTGCGCCAGAGCAATATATCCGGAGCATTAGGAACACTGGCTCTTTTGCGCTTCAATAATATGGCAACCTCTATGACTTATTATGACGACGAGATATCACGATCTATCTCTGCTCTGCGGGACATAGACTATGATGACTTATGCGCTATATTTATTAAATATTTATACGATAACCGCATAATAGTGCAAAGGGACAATTCCCTGTCGGAAGAGGAAAAACAACTCCGCTTCAACACCTTATATCGTATAGAATTTTTATTTAGTGATTTTTTTAAGCCCAGTTTTTATTTGATCCGGAACGGAGTAAAGAATAAAGACACATTGATGATAGTTAGGGGTTTATCGGACTCTCACAAACCAGCTACAGAGATAACTTCCAAGCTAAATGATTTACACAACCTGGCGCTGAAAACATCCGATGAAAGATTAAGCATCGTTACACAAAACAAAATAGTAGTTTATATGTTTGCCGTTGCTATTATCCTTATGATAATCTCTTTCATTGTGTCAATGCTCATAGGGAGAATGATTACTGCTCCCATTTCGGGCATAGAGAAAGCAATGGTTGAAATTGCAGCCGGCAATCTAAGTTACCCCATAAGAAGCAAATATAAGGATGAAATGGGAATACTGTCAAACCGGATTGGCGACATGGTCGATGAAATTTTTGAACTAAACAAAGCAGTAGTGGCGATCGACTATCTTGACACCCTTATATACGTTACTGATCTGGACTACAACCTTGTTTATATAAACCGCGGAATGGCGAATAAGGTTCAAATAGACCGCGACTCCTTCAGAAACAAGAAATGCTATAAAGTAATAAGAGGCAAAAATTCTCCCTGCGAAATATGCCAACTGCCGCGGCTTTCGCAGAATAAAGATAGTTTCCCATCCAGCGAATACCGGGACATCTGGGACGAATCTTTAGGCACATGGATTGGCGGAAGAGCCTCGATCATTCGGTGGCTTGACGGAAACATAGTGTTCTATCAGACAATCAATGACGAAGCTCATAAAAAGGAGTATGAGGAAAATTTGCAGAAAGCCGCGCGGGACGCGGAAGCAGCGTCAATCTCAAAATCAACATTCCTTGCAAACATGAGCCACGAGATACGCACGCCAATGAACAGCATCATCGGTTTTTCGGAACTTGCTCTTGACGACAATATTTCGGAGAAAACAAAAGGCTACCTCAAGAAGATAATGTTAAATTCCGAATTACTTCTACAGATAATAAATGATGTCCTCGATATTTCAAAAATAGAATCCGGCAAAATAGAACTGGAAAAGATTCCTTTTGATTTACACGAGCTTTTTACTGCCTGCCGGACAATAATTATGCCAAAAGCAGTAGAAAAAGGAGTTCACCTGCACTTTTATGCCGAACCGTCACTGGGGAAAAAACTGCTTGGCGACCCTGTAAGGGTGCGTCAGGTGCTTCTCAATATCCTCTCCAATGCGGTAAAGTTTACCAATACAGGCGGCATGGTCAAGGTTTCGGCAAACGTTATTGGAACGCCTGGCGATCGCATTACAATTGATTTTGAAGTAAAGGACACCGGAATAGGAATGAGCCCCGATCATCTTAAAAAAATATACCAGCCATTTACCCAGGCAGAAGCAGGGACAACGCGCAAATACGGAGGCACAGGGCTCGGGCTTACGATATCCAAAAATATTGTTGAAATAATGGGCGGCGCTCTTAGTGTAGAAAGCACCCTGGGGGTTGGAAGCAAATTCAATTTTGAAATTACGTTTGAAACAATAGATTCACTGGATAGCACTTCCAATAATAGAATAACTGACGGCACAATGGAAAAGCCTCATTTCAAAGGAGAGATACTGCTCTGTGAGGATAATGAGATGAATCAGCAAATGCTTTGCGACCATCTTGCAAGAGTCGGGCTGGAAGTAGACATTGCAGAAAATGGCAAAGAAGGTGTGAACATGGTCAAAAGGCGCATCAATAAAGATCAAAAGCCTTATGACTTAATCTTTATGGATATACATATGCCTGTAATGGACGGGATTGAAGCTGCTTCCAAAATTGGCGAACTGGGCACAGGAACTCCAATAATAGCCCTTACTGCTAACGTCATGCTGCACGACAAGGAACTCTACACGAGAAGCGGTATGCGGGATTGTGTGGGCAAGCCCTTCCTGTCGCATGAATTGTGGCAGTGCTTAGTTAAATATATAACGCCTGTAAAATGGGAAACCGAAAACAAGACTCAAGATAAAAATTCCGATGAAAAATTGCATGATAAACTTACGGTCAATTTCGTTAGGGATAATCAGAATACATACGATAAATTTGCCGAAGCCCTTGATAATAATGATATAAAAACAGCTCACAGGCTGGTGCACACATTAAAGACAAATGCAAAAATACTGGACAAGGAAAATCTGCAAAAAATCTCGGAGAATATCGAGAGCCAGCTTAAAGAGGGAAAAAATCAGATAACGTTGGAAGAACTTAATACTCTTAAAAACGAATTAAGCGCTGTATTAAAAGAACTTACCCCTTTTGCGGAAAAAGCCATTTTATCTAAAGCGCCAGCATGGATCGAACCTCTTGATAAAGAAAAAGCGCAGGAATTGATTAATGAATTAAGGCCTTTGCTGGAAAAAGGCGACCCTGCTTGTCTGGAATTTACAGAGGCTCTTCGCGGTATATCCGGCAGCAAAAAACTCATACAGCAGATGGAAGATTTGAATTTTGCTATGGCAACAGAGAGCCTCGATAAGTTGTTATAACAGGCTGATGATCGCATGCGGGGGTATACCCCGCTTAGACACGATAAAATAATATGACTATATTTTAGGGCTTGTTCTGATTGATAATTTCAATATGATGCATAATTTTCTCTTTTACTTCCATTGGATTAAAAGGTTTGATTATGTAATCCACAGCTCCAAGCTTTAACCCTTTTTCCTTGCCGCCGCTTTCACTAAGACCTGTAACAAAAATAATTGGAATGTCTTTTGCTATATCTGATGCGCGCAATCTGGCAAGCACCGTATATCCATCTATATCAGGAAGGATTATGTCCAGCAAAATAAGATCAGGTATGTTTTTTATAGCATTCTTTATAGCTTCCTCGCCATCTCTGGCAATATAGAGAGAATAATCCTGCTGCAAAATATTCATCAACACCAGCAGGCTTGTTTTATCATCATCAACAAGAAGAATTCTACCTTTTTTTGCTATATCCATCCTTGCCTCCATCTTAAACTTTAATAAGATTTCCAGATTGTTGGCGTTTACCATATCATATTATTCAATTTTTTGCAATTCCCCAGGAGGCATAAGGTTAAAATGTTTCATGGGCGACATTCTGCAGGCTGTAAACAGATTTGCGTTATACGACAATATTTTTATTACTCCTGTCATAGCCTCACGCAAAGACGCAGAAGCACGAAGAGGTAATTCTGTTGTGTCGGTAGAACCAGTGGAACCTCACGCAAAGACGCGAAGCCGCGAAGGGGCAATTCTGTCATTGCGAGGAGCAAAGCGACGAAGCAATCCTGTCATATAACTTTGCTTTGTGTTATGGATTGCTTCGCTACGCTCGCAATGACAGGAGGCAATGCGGGAAAAAGCCTCACGCAAAGGCGCAGATAAGTTTTTATATAGAATTGAAGCAACTGAATAGAAATTGTTGTTATCTGTTTATATATGAAAAAACATCTTTCTATGTATAAAGACAACACTTTCTGCACACTCTTTAATAATCCGGATAAACTTCGTAACCTCTACAATGCTCTTACAGAATCTTCTTACG
>WRFK01000098.1 GCA_009778835.1 Spirochaetaceae bacterium | reverse complement strand
TGATTGCAAAATCATAAAAAACAAGGGCGGACAAAATGAAAAAAGAAGATTTAAAAACAATGCTTATCTTTTATAGAAATGGCGCTTTGCCAAAGAAAAAAATTATAGAAGCTATCAGTCTATTTGTTTATAAATTTCCTCTAAAAAGATATGGATGGAAAGAAGATGACTGCAGCGAGTTTTTCAGTTATTTTTTTCCTAAAATAAGCAAAATTATTGATTCATTTAAAATAACAGAGGTCCCTTTTGAGGCATACCTTGTAAAAACTCTTAAACTCCAAATAAAAACTTTTGCTTTAAAAAAGACAGCAGCTGATATTAACAGAAAAATATTAAAAAATAAGGAATTTTGGTCATACGATGATAACGAAGATTACTGTACAGAACCAGGTATTGACTTCTATAAAAAAGAGTCACAACCTACCTATTCTTTTATTAAAGAAATTTTTTCAAATGATAAAGTCAAACATCGGTATAGCAATAAAACTCTTAAAAAAAGAATTTTACTTCTCATATTGAAAAATATGAACAATATAAAAGAGACAGAACTCCCTGATATTGCAGAAATTCTGAATTGCGATAAAGAATGGTTTTATGAAGCTTTTTCTAAAATCAACAAAAAAATTGAAAACAAAATAAAAAGAAAAAAACTTCTTGAAGAGAGAAGAAACAGATATTTTTGCAGGCTTTATCATTTTCATGAACTTTTATCCAGCACTGAAATAGTTGAAGAAAAAAACAAGTATTCTTTGGTGATCGCTAAAATTAAGTTTTACATAAATAATATAACAGAGAAAATTGATGCAATGACAATAGAACCTACCCATAAAGATATTGCCGAAATAATGCATATCCCAAAAGGGTCTGTAGATTCTGGTCTTTTTTATTTTAAGTTATATCTCGAATATATATCTGGAAAATAACTGATTATTTTCTTATATTAGTATTATGGATATATTATTTGCCTCTACAAATTCTAATAAAGCAAAAGAATTAAGTAAGCTTTTACCAAATCATAAAATTTTGCTGCCAAAAGAAATGGGAGTGGAATTTGATCATGAAGAGATAGCTCTTACCTTTTATGGAAATGCCCTTGGTAAAGCTAAAGAGTTGTTTGATATTGTAAAAATACCAGTATTGGCAGAAGATTCCGGGCTTTGCGTTCCTGCCTTGGGGGGCGAACCTGGAATTTATTCTGCGCGCTATGGATCAGATGGAGTAAATAAGCTTGGAGATAAGGAACGAAATCTCTATCTTTTGGATAAAATGAAAAACATTTCCGAAAGAAAAGCTTTTTTTGTGTGCTCAATGGTATTATTTATTGATCATTATAGATTTTACATCTGCCAGGAGACTCATGAAGGAGAGATCACTTATGAGCCCAAAGGAGAGTCTGGTTTTGGATATGATCCTGTTTTTTTTATTCCAAAACTTGGGAAAACAGCAGCAGAGCTTTTGCCCGAAGAAAAGAATGAAATCTCTCACAGGGGAAAAGCCGGAAGAGCAATCGCATCTTTAATTGAAAAACATTGGAGTAAATAATGAATAAAATACCTGAAAGAAAAGATATAAAAGAATCGGACAAATGGAACCTTGACTCTTTGTTTAAATCAGAAGAAGAGTGGGAAAAAGAACTTGTTGAATTTAACAAACTGATTGACGAAGCTGCAAAATATAAAAATATACTTGCATCATCTGCAGATAATCTGGCAGATTGCCTGGAATATCTAAACAGACTTGGATTAACAGAAGAAAAACTTGGAAGCTATGCGCAACTAAAATACAGCGAGGATAGCAGCGATAACAAGAATCAGGAAAGAATGGCAAGATACATGACAGCTGCAACAAAAGGAGAAGCAGAAACAAGTTTTATAACTCCGGAAATCACATCTATACCCAATAATACAATGGCGAAATTCCTTGAACATGAGAGAATAAAACCATTCCATATTCTTCTTAATAAACTTTTAAGATTCAAACCTTATATTCTCTCGGATAACGAAGAAAAGCTGCTTGCTCTCCAGGCAGAGTCTTGCCAGACAGCAAAAAAAACTTTCTCTGTTTTAACAGATGTTGACATGGATTTTGGGACCATATTCACAAAGGATGGGGAAAAACCTTTATCACAATCTACTTTTTCATCTTTTTTGATTGATCAGGATAGAAGTGTAAGAAAAGCAGCATATGATAAATTTTATAATTTATATGATAATCACAAACACACTCTTGCAGCTCTTTATGCAGGAAGTATACATCTTGATGTCTACCATTCAAAGATAAGGAAGCATAACTCTTGCCGCAGCCAGGCTCTTTTTCCAGATAAAGTACCTGAATCTGTTTATGATAATTTAATATCATGTGTTAGGAATAATTTGGGAGAGCTGCATAAATATTATGAATTAAGAAAAGAGGTTTTAAAGATTGATGCTCTTCATCTGTATGATGTCTATGTCCCTCTTGTAAGCGAAATAAAAGTAAAACACTCGTACGAACAGGCTGTTAGCGAAGTTACAGAATCGCTCTCCATTCTTGGAGATGAATATTGCAACACTTTGCGTAACGGCTTTTTAGATGGCTGGGTGGACAGATATGAGAATAAAGGTAAACGCTCAGGTGCATTTTCAGCAGGCTCATATACAGGAGAGCCTTATATACTGATGAATTTTAAGGAAGATGTTTTGCGCGATGTTTTTACCCTTACTCATGAAGGGGGCCATTCAATGCATTCGTGGTATAGCACGAGAAGTAACCCTTTTCAGCATTATGGTTATACCATCTTTGAAGCAGAAGTTGCTTCCACTTTCAATGAGCAACTTTTAGCACTCTATCTTCTTGGAAAAGCGGAAAACAGCAGTATGAAAGCATATCTTTTATGCAAGCAGATAGATGATATTATTGCAACTATTTTCAGGCAGACCATGTTTGCGGAATTTGAGTACAAAGTGCACGATATGGCAGAAAAAGGGACTCCAATAACTCTTGAAACTTTAAGAACTACATACAGAAATCTGCTTAAAGATTATTTTGGTCCGCAGACAATACTTGAAACAGTAAGCGATCTTGAGGGCTTAAGAATCCCCCATTTTTACAGAGCTTTTTATGTATATAAATATGCAACAGGCCTTTCTGCAGCAATCGCTCTATCGGAAAGAGTTATAAATGGCGGAGAAAAAGAGAAGAATGATTATCTTGGATTTTTAAAATCCGGAGGCTCAAAATATCCGCTTGAATCATTAAAGCTTGCAGGAATAGATATGGAGTCGCCCGAGCCTGTAAATGCCGCGCTTGCTAAATTTTCTGTGTTGATCGAAACCCTTAAGAAAACTTTGGCTTTATGATTTAGGCGAAGCCATCTATGTACCCCGAAGGTTTTATCAGTCTTTCTATTGTAGAGTGGAATCCATCGCTCTGTAAGTTTATTCGGGGTAATCCAGAGGGTTTATGTATAGATTTACCTTCGTTCCATAGCATCATTCTGGATAAACTTGAATGGGTTATATAACACTGTGGTTTATAAACAGATTTGCTTTTATTCCAAAAAAATAATTGCAGGGCGTTGACAATTTTTTTTCAGGTATATAAAATGCAATTCGTACTTGCGGCGATGGTGAAATTGGTAGACACGCTAGCTTGAGGGGCTAGTGGGGTGCCCCCGTGAAGGTTCAAGTCCTTTTCGCCGCATATAAAATAATTCTTTATGTTGTAGAAAGATAGCTTCAACAAGCTGACCCGAAAACGGGAAGCATATCACGCAAAAAATCAAAAGTTACACTTTTGAAATAAGGAGTCGATATGCACCCGATAAAATCACGAAAACCTTTTACTTTATTCAAGAAAAAAACCCAAAACGGTCTTATATGGTATGTCCGCTTTTGGAATGAAACATCGCACAAGTATGACATTGCACGGTCAACAGGAATAATTGCAGAGGGCAAAAAACAACGCCGCTATGAAGCAGAACAAATTGCAAGAGAAATATTTTCTGAGATTCAAATTAAGCACCCACAAAAAGAAACATTCATTCAATACCTTGAAAATGTTTGGACTCAGAACTCATCCTATATCAAGGAAACAGGACAATCACAACCTAACCTATCAAACAAAATATCTCGTGATAACTTTTCTGAGAAGGATTTAAAAGAAATAGCAGTAGTTCTCAACTGTACTTTTAACGCTGTATTTAAAATGAATGACACAGGCGAGGAAATATAGCCACACATAAAAGTCTCTTGACATTACAATATATATGTTGTACACTATTGTTATGACAGCCAAAGAAGTGATGAAAAAACTTAAAGAGCATGGGTGAGTTCTTGATCGCATTACTGGCTCTCACCATGTTTTCATTAAAGACGGTTGTCGTAGTGTTTCCATTCCTTTTCATGGAAACAAAGACATTGGTAATCTTGCTAAAATAATCTTTAAGCAAGCAGGAATTAAGTAAGAGGTTAATTATGGTTTATTACTGTACTATCGAAAAAGAGGGAAAAGAATTTATCGCTCAATTTCCAGATATGCCAAACATTGTAACTTGTGGTTTTTCTCACGAAGAAGCACTTACAATGGCAAAGGAAGCCCTTGAAGGTTGTCTGGAATCCGATATTTCCAGAGGCTTTTCAGTTCCGCCGCCTAAGTACAAAAAAGGTTATCCAATAACTGTCGCAAGTCATATTGTTTTATCGTTAAGGCTTCGGGAACTCAGAGGAGAGCAAAGTCAAACCGATATAGCCAGAAAACTTGGATTGTCATATCAAGCATACCAGAGACTTGAAAATCCCCGAAAAGCAAACCCAACGGTTAAAACATTGGAAAAAATCGCGCGTGTATATGGGCGAGAATTAAGCATAGCTTTTTAGTCTTGAACGTATTGGCGAAAGATAAAAGGGGTTATTTATGAATGTAAAAAAATATCTTAATCTGCCATATCATATTGTTATTCAGCATCTTACAGATGAAAGTGGATCATATTACTTTGCAACCGTAAAAGAATTTGATGGCTGTATGAGCTATGGAGACACATATACAGAGGCATTTGAAAATATTCAAGAAGCAATGAAAGGTTGGATTGAAACTAAACTTGAAAACGGCTTTACTGTTCCAGAGCCTATTGAGGAGTCTCAATACAGTGGCAAATTTGTTGTACGTATTCCCAAAAGCCTTCATGCTCATCTTGCTATGGAAGCAGAAAAAGAAGGCATATCTCTTAATCAATATGCCCTTTACAGGTTAAGTAATGAAAAAATATGAATAAAACCCTTGACGATTACATGAATGACCCTGATATTATTAACGAGCCAATGCCACTTAGAAAAATTCATGCAATACGGCTTATGATTTATGACGAAATAAAAGACATGACGCCAGAAGAACGAACAGCATATTACAATGAAGGCGCGCGGTCTACTTTTTCCAAACTTGGTATAGTCCCAAAATATACAACTCCATACAGAGACAATTCTTGAAACAGGCTGGAATAAAAAAATAGGAGTATTTATATGAAACTTACATATCCTGCGGTTTTCTATGAAGGCGAGGGGGGCTATGCCGTTGAAGTCCCTGATCTTCCGGGCTGTGCAACTGGCGGTAATACTCTTGCCGACGCTATCCTTATGGGAGTAGACGCTGCTTCTGGGTGGGTGCTTACAGAACTTGAAGACGGTAAACCTATCCCGAAAGCAAGTTCTATAAAAAAAATAAAACCAGAGAAGGGCGGATTTATAAGTATGCTTGTTTTAGATATGGCTGCTTATACTGAAAAATATGGGAATAAAGCAGTACGGAAAAACCTTACTATTCCTGCTTGGCTTAATACATTTGCAGAAAATAAACATATAAACTTTTCACAGGTTTTACAGGATTCCCTTACTGCAATATACCAGCAGGAAAATGCCTGCTGAAATGGGTATTATCAAATCGACGGTAGAGAGGAGATATAATCTACTTTTCTTTAAGCCCGGAATGGTTTAAAATGAATGATACCGGAGAGGAAATATAAGGCATGAGAGTTGAATTAAACAAAGAGGCAAGAAAGCAATTCCTTAAATTAAACGAACCACATAAAAGCCGTATAGCTTCTGCGCTTGATAAACTAGAAAGCGAACCGCCTGAAGGCGATATTAGAAAACTACAAGGTCGCAACGGTTACCGTGTAGTTGTTGGGGAT
>WRFK01000097.1 GCA_009778835.1 Spirochaetaceae bacterium | reverse complement strand
CCACCGACCATGGTTCCGAAAATACCTTTTGAAGTTTTAAGCATGACCTCTGCAAGACCGGAAGCATGGAGAGAAGAGCCAAGCAATAAGAATGCAGCAATATAGCTTGCGCATACTCCAAGTGGGGATGACCAAAGTCCCGAGTCTGTAAGGATAAAGTGTCTTACTATCATAAAAAGGTTGGAACCCGGATGCCAGAATATTGATGTATCCGGAAGAATATTTCCAAATCTGCAGTAGAGAAGCATAAAAAGACCGATATACATAAGAATATATCCAATAGACCTTCTTGTTGCTTCAAATACAGCTAATATAAGGAAGAATCCTATAACCTGGTCTTTAATATAAACTATACCAGCTCTTGATAGAATGTCATCTGCATATACTGCGATATATGTACATCCTATTAAGCTAAAAGCTATGAATATATAGTCATACCATACAACATGGGTTTCATATTCTTCGCCATTTTTAATTCTCCATTTTTCAGTAAACATTCTGGCAACATAAAGAATAGCAAACAACACTAATAATGTCAGTATTCCTACTGTTCCGAACATCGGTAACTTTAATGGAAGAATTATAGCTGTCCAAAGACCTATAGCAACAAAAACATACGGCAACCAGGGCTCTTTAAGCCCTTTATTCTTATTTGCAGAAAACTTAACCAAACAGATTATTAATGCAAAAGCAAGGTGTATGGCTCTCTGCCTTAGAGCCGTAAGACCTCCAAAAACATTATAAATCTGGAAAACTGAAAACATACCAGCAATAATCGTTATAACAATTACACCTATGTGCTGAAGAGATCTATGCCCAGAAGTTGATTTTTGAACCTGTGCGGCTCTTGCCTGAGCTTCGAGTACTTGCTTTTTTTCCTCTTCTGTCATTGTGGACATATCAATGCTTTCTTGTTCATCACTCATCAATTTTTCCTTATTTTAGATTTTTATATTTCTTTGAACCAAAGAAAATTTACAACCAAAAATATTTTCAAAAAATATAAAGGTTATAAATAACGTCCTAATATATTATCTTTTTAGGTATTATTTACCAATAAAAAAATATAGCACCTATTATTTTAACGCTTTTTTACCCCACTTTGTCAATAAAGGTTTAGCATTTTTTCATCAAATTTTTATAATCAAAATATATTAATACATCCAATATCTCTAATATTCTTCAATAATAACATTTCTGCTTACATTAGGTTAGATATTTAACAAAAATTCATAACTATTTCTCATACTTTTTAAGTTTCAGGATAAATATTTTAAAAATAAGCAGGTGCCCGGGATTGACTATTATTTTCCGACTGTTAAAATACTGAGTTAAACACATAAACAAATTATTAGTATATAAAAGGAGAATAGAAATGGTACTTAAAGAACAAAAAATATCTAAGACCGTAAAAAGAACAATTCTTTTAAATCCAGGCCCTTCTTCGACAACAGAAACAGTAAAAGCATCGCTTATACAGGATGATATTTGTCACAGAGAAGAGGAATTTGCCAAGATTGTAAGAGATGTTTGCGACGACCTTGTAAAGGTTGTGCATGGAAAAGATGATTATACAGCAGTTCTTTTTGCAGGTTCAGGAACTATCAATATCGATGTAGCAATAAGCTCACTTGTTCCTGATGGAAAAAAAGCGCTTGTAATAAATAATGGAGCATATAGCCAGAGAGCTGTAGATGTATGTAATTTCTGCAGAATTCCTGTTGTTGATCTTAAATTTGATATTTTGGATCTTCCGGATCTTGCAAAAGTAGAAAATGCATTAAAAGAAAATCCGGATGTTGCAGTAGTATATGTAGTACATCAGGAGACTGGAACAGGTCTTTGCAACCCATTAAAAGAAATAGGAGCCATTGCTCACAAATACAATGCAGTTCTTGTATCAGATACAACATCAACTTATGGTATTATCCCAATGAATGTTTATGATGATAATATCGACTTCTGTATGGCATCTTCACAAAAAGGGCTCAATGCCTTTACAGGTGTATCATTCCTTATTGGAAAAACATCAGAAATAGAAAAAACCAAAACTTACAAAGCAAGATCTTACTATACAAACCTCTGGAGACAGTATGATTATTTCAAGAAGAACAAACAGCTCCACTTTACACCTCCTGTTCAGATAATTTATTCGCTTCAGCAGGCTATTAAAGAGCATTTTGCAGAAGGCGAACAGGCAAAATACAAGAGATTCATGGATGGTTTTAAGGCTGTACGCGAAGAAATGACAAAACTTGGGTTCCAGGACATTCTCCCTGTTGAAAAACAGACAGGACTCGTAGTTTCGATCAAATATCCTAAAGATCCAAAATTTGATTTTGGAAAAATTCATGATTTTCTCTATAAAAATGGCGTTACAATCTATCCTGGAAAAATTGCTGACCTCGATACATTCAGAGTTTGTAACCTTGGTTGCCTTACAGCACAGGATATTAGAGATGCTTTTAAGGTTCTTGCCGATGCTCTCAAAGAGTGCGGTGTTGCAACCCCTGTAAAATATTAGTTTTTTGATAAAAAACCATTTTTCTGGTGGTAAGCTAAAATTACTACCAGAAATTATAATATTAAATTGAACAAAATTTTTACTTGCATAAGTAATAATTTTAAGTCATAATTCAAGTGAAACGTTTATATATAAAGGTTGCTAATCATGATCAGTCGGTTGTGTTTATCAATTTTTTAATTATTTAGGAGGAGAAAATATGAAGAAAAATTTATTAGTTATTGCTCTTATCTGTTTTGCAGGCTTAATGTTTTTTGCATGTGCTTCAGGCGGAAAAGAAGCTGCAGGTCCGGAAAAAGACGAAGCAATTGCTCTTTTTGCTGAGGTAAAAGATCTTAGAGCACAATTCTTAAAAGCAAAACCAGATGTAGATGAGACAAAGGAACCATATGGCAGAGCAAAAGCTATATATGATCTTTCATCCATTTATATGGACAAGAAAATGTATGCAGAGGCGCTTCCTGGTCTTGGACAAGCAAAAACCTACTATACAAATTTTCTGAAATAATACTTTTACTTTTAGTTAAGAAAAATAGGACAGAAGCTAGCTTCTGTCCTATTTTTTTGGTATATATTCCCCGGATTCAATTTTAAACTTGTATCTATCACCCCTAAAACAGGAATAAAGAACTTCAACTGGAATATTATTGGAGTCATAAGACAAACTTTCGGCTAATAGACATGGGGTAGGCTTATTTAATCCCAGAATCGTCATTTCCGGTTCTCCACCCTCCAGAAGTATTGCACTTAAATATTGCGTAGATCTTACAAGGTGTGTATCAAATTGTTCGATAAGAACACGGTATAGAGATCCTTTTATTTCAATATTCAGCAATTCCTTAAATCTTTCATACGGTAAAAAGCTTCTTTCAATACAAACCGGGTCATCTTCCGCATATTTTACCCTAACTGAATGGATAACTCTGGAATCATTGGAGAGATTTAAAAGCTTTTTTATATTTGGATCTGCTTCTATTACTTCCATTGTTTCATTCTTTGTATAAGCCTCTATCCCGCTTTCTTCCATAGATTCTGTAAAACTTGATATATTATTAAATTGCCAAATATATTCCACAGGATCTTTTCTTATGAGGAAAGTTCCAACTCCCCTTGTTCTTTTAACCATTTTTCTGACAACAAAGTGATCTATTGCTTGTCTTACAGTCATTCTATTAATACCGAAAATCGCAGCTATACGCTCTTCTGTAGGCAATTTTTCCCCAATTTTAATTTTTTCTGTATTAATTTGCTCTTCAAGCCATTTGTAAATTTTTACATATTTAAAATTCATTTTTTTCCTTTTCTTTATGAATATTAACCATACAGATTTTTTTACTCCATTACAATAACTTGAACATGTTCTTTTCAAATGATAAATTATTTTTCATGAAATTATTAAAACGTACACACACTTGCGGAGAATTAACAGCTTCCGACAATGAAAAAAGAGTAATATTAAACGGATGGGTTCATAAAAACAGAGACCATGGCGGTATCCATTTTATAAATTTAAGGGATAGATATGGCATTGTTCAGGTAGTTATTGATGAAGATGCTCCCATGCAATTAAAACAAACAGCTTCGGAACTCAAATTTGAGTATTGTATTTCGGTTTCCGGAATTGTAAGAAAAAGACCTCCTGAAATGATTAACAAGGAAATGGCAACAGGAGAAGTTGAAATATCAGCAAAAGAGATAACAATTTTTTCAACTTCTGAAACACTCCCATTTATGATAAATGAAAAAGCAGAAGCAAGAGAAGATTTGCGGCTTAAATACCGCTTTCTGGATTTACGCACAGAAAAAATGCAGGAAAACATAAAACTAAGGCATAAAATTACTTTTGCTGTACGTGAGTATCTTAATAATCTTGATTTTTTCGAAATAGAAACACCTACATTTATAAAAACAACACCCGAAGGGGCAAGGGATTTTATAGTTCCTTCAAGGTTGTATCCGGGAAAAGCTTTTGCTCTTCCCCAATCCCCCCAAATTTATAAGCAGCTCTTAATGGTTTCGGGGTTTGATAAATATTTTCAGATAGCACGCTGCTACAGGGATGAAGATGCTCGCGGAGACAGGCAGCCGGAATTTACACAAATAGATATTGAAATGAGTTTTGTGGATAAAGAAGATATTTTAAAACTTACAGAAGGGATGATGCACCATATCTTTTCCACAAATACCGAAATAAAACTGCCAAAAGAATTCAAAAGGCTTACATACCATGATTCGATGAACTTTTACGGAACAGATAAGCCTGATTTAAGATTTGATCTTGCGATTGGAGATTTTACAGATATTGCAAAAGAATCTGAATTTTCTGTTTTCCGCTCTGCAGCAGAAAGCAATGGGGCAGTTAAATTTATAAACGCAAAAGGGTGCGGTAATTTTTCGCGCAAACAAATTACAGAACTCGAAGATGTTGCAAAAATATACAAGGCAAAAGGACTTGCGTGGATGAAGGTAACAGAAGCAGGTCTTGATGGAGGCATCTCTAAATTTTTTAAAGACAAGGAAAAAAACATAATCGATAGAACAAAATCAGAAAATGGAGATTTACTTCTTTTTGTGGCAGACACATGGAGAATATCTTGCACATCGCTTGGAGCTGTAAGGAACAAACTTGCAGCAGACCTTGATCTTGCGGAAAAAGGGAAATTTGAATTTGTATGGATAGTTGATTTTCCGTTATTTGAATGGAATGAAGATGAAAAAAAATGGGATCCTGCGCATCATATGTTTACAATGCCGCAGCAGCAGTACCTGGAAACAATGGAAAAAGATCCTGGTGATGTAAAAGGGGATCTCTATGATCTTGTTTTAAATGGATATGAAATCGCATCTGGCTCTATACGAGTTCATGATCCTATTATACAAAAGAGAATTTTTAGTATTGTAGGTTTTTCTGAGGAAGAAGCTATGAATAAATTCGGATTTTTGCTTGATGCATTTAAATATGGGCCACCTCCGCATGGAGGAATAGCTCCGGGACTTGACAGGCTGGTAATGATAATGCGCGGTGAAAATTCCATAAGGGAAGTAATTGCGTTTCCAAAAAATACTGCTGGTTTATCGCCTCTTGATTCTTCGCCTTCAGAGCTTTCCCAGCAGCAGATGGATGAGTTGCATATTAAGTTTACGGAATAAAGCCGATGTCATTCTGCTGCAAAACAGAATCTAGTTCTGAATAAAAGTGCAAAGATTGTTATTATTATAAATAGTGACGTTAGCCAAAGGCAGAGCTGATCTCGCTAAGTCCTCGCTACGCTGTGGACTGCGCCATGGATGGCAGCGTCCCATATAAATTATGGAACAAAGGTAGACCTATACTTAAAGTTATGGGATATAGCTTCGCTTATCCCGCACCAGCCATGGATGGCGACCGGTGCGGGAACCGCTCAACATCTCCGCCTTTGGCCCTCCCGCATTATGCGGGAATAATAATCCTTCTTCTAACTTTTCATGAATCAAAATAATTTGACATCTTAAATTAAATGAGATAAAATTATTATTATGGCAATCAGAAATCAGAAATCAGAAATCAGAAATCAGAAATCAGAAATCAGAAATCAGAAATCAGAAATCAGAAATCAGAAATCATATTTTTAGATTTAGTATATGTCAAGCCTTCTAAATATTATAT
>WRFK01000096.1 GCA_009778835.1 Spirochaetaceae bacterium | reverse complement strand
GCTAAGCGCTCTGGTAAAATTATTTATATCGCAGTTGATTGTAAAAAGATCCGCTGTAATTATCAATTTTATTTTTTTCTCTTCTGCCTGAAAGCCGAATCTTTCCTCCAGAACATCGATAAGATTATTTGAACTAACTTCCTCATAGGCAAGTTTAATTTCATTGGATTCGATTTTTGTAAGATTGTTTATATCTTCCACAAGAATTTCAAGCCTGTTTAATTCTGTAAGAAGTTTTTCCAGCCTTTCTTTTTCCGGAACAAGAATGCCGTCGATCATTGCTTCAAGCTGGGCTTTTATTGCCGTTACCGGAGTTCTTAAATCATGCGCAATATCCTGTGTCCACTGCTTTCTTGCTTTCTCTTCCCTGTCGAGAGTTGTCTGAAGAATGGAAGCGCTTTTCCCTATAGAGGAAATTTCATTCAGGCTGCTTTCCTTAAAAACAACATCTCTGCTGCCCGAAGCGATTTTTTCAAGCCCTGCAGATACAACAGAAGCTTCTTTTGTTATTTTTCCGGATATGACAGATGTAAAAACCATGGCAGCGGCAATGGATGATATTATCCCAAGAAAAAGTACAATTAAGATGTTTTTTACAAGATGCTGATTTATTGTATCGCCTTCTGTAAACTGTATGGATTGCACCCAAATAAATATTTGTGGTTCTCCGTTTTTTAATATTGGAGTAGCCCATGTCCAAAGTTCATTAAGAAATCGCCTTCCCCCGGGCTCTCCTTTGTGTTCGCGCGATCTTTCGTTACTTGTCTCAAGAGAGGGAGGGCCTTTTTTGCTGTTTCTTGGAAACGAGTGCAGGGGGAGGTATGGTTTTGTGATGTTATGAGAAAAAATAATTCCTCTGTCCGGAGATATTAAAAGAAGGTGAAATCTGCTATTAAGATAATTGCTTATGGTTTTTATAATTTCGTCATCAGAGACATTCTTTCCATTGCTGTTTTCATATAGCCGCTCAACAGCTTTTATAATAGGAGCAGCATATCTTTCTTCGGAAGCTTTGTACCATCCTTTAAAAGCAGCGTTAAGCCCGGACAAAATAATGAGAAAAACAAATATTAAAAAGATTCCCAGGCTTATTGCAAAGGAAAATATTATTCGCCGGCGCAGCGAGTGCCGCGAGCAATCGCTGCTTACGCATGACCGAGTGAAGAGGCGGGCAAAAGGGTTGTTGTCTTTTATTCGTTGCCGTAAAGATCCCATTATAACTTTTCCTGTTTACCTTCAAACTTGTAGCCAAAACCGCGTACTGTTTTAAGCCAGTTTTGGTTTTTTGTTTTAGATCTGATATTTTTTATATGAGTATCAATGATCCTTTCAGATCCTTCATAAAAATAGTCAAGGCTTTCGCCAAGTAGTTTTTCGCGGGAAAGAACTATTCCCGAATTTTCAGAAAGATAACTTATTATTTTCCACTCTGCTGCTGTTAACTCAATATCTTTTCCGTTTTCTTTGATTGTATGGCTGTTTTTATCGATTTCAAGAATATCATTTTCCAAAATCCATTTTGATATTAGATTATTGCTGCCTGTTGCAGAAGGGATTGTTCTTTTTAAAATTGCCTCAACACGCAGTACCAGCTCCCTTGGGGAAAAAGGTTTTACAACATAGTCATCGGCCCCAATTTCAAAACCTGTGATCCTGTCGGACTCCTGATCTTTTGCTGTAAGAAATATAAAAGGGACATTGCTTTTTTTTCTTATCTGTTTTGCAAGATTAAAACCGCTTCCATCCGGAAGCATTACATCAATAATGATTATATCGGGCTTTTTCGCATCTATTGTTTCAAGAACTTTTGCGATCTTGCCAAATTGCACAACTTCATGCTCATTTAGCTCAAGATACCCTTTTACAGCTTCGCGTATTGCTTCGTTATCTTCGATAATATATATTCGTGCCATATTTATAGTATAAATGATAAATCAATTTTGTGAAGAATTTATTCTGATTTTATGAAGATTTTGTGAAGAAAACAGCATAGCAAAGGCAGAGACTTTGACTTATCCCATCATGGAAAATTCATTCTGGTGCTGTGACACCGGAATACATTGCAATAGCGGTTTTTTTATAGTATATATTAAATTCTATGCATGATTATAACAGATTAAAAAACAAAGAAAAAAAACTTCTTGAAAGATTTATAAGGTATGTAAAAATCGAAACTACCTCGTCGCTGGATTCACAAACCTCCCCATCCACAGACTGTCAGTGGGATTTGCTAAAAATGCTCAAGCAGGAACTTGGTGAAATAGGGGCAGAAGATGTATCTCTTGATGAAAACGGATATATACTTGCAAGAATTCCCCCTTCGCCAGGATATGAAAACATTACTACAATAGGTTTTCTTGCCCATGTTGATACTGCCGCCGATGTTTCTGGAAAAAATATAAAACCTGTTATACATGAAAACTATAATGGAGAAACCATAAAGCTTGACGGAACAGAGATTGCCCCATCAAAATTTCCTGACCTAAAAAAATATAAGGGAGAAACAATTATCACTTCATATGGGAATACCCTTTTAGGTGCAGATGATAAAGCAGGCATTGCGGAAATTATGAGCGCTGCTGAGTATATAATAAACCATAAAGAGATAAATCATGGCCCTATAGAGATTTTTTTTACCCCTGACGAAGAGATCGGGCGCGGAATGTCAAAATTCCCTGTTGAAAAAGTTAAATCTCTATTTTGCTATACGCTTGATGGCGATGGCGAAGGGACAATAGAGATGGAGTGTTTTAATGCATATTCCGCAACTGTAAAAATAAAAGGAAATGTAATACATCTTGGAAAAGCTCGCGGAAAACTTATAAATGCCGTAAAACTTGCTTCTGAATTTGTGCAGATGCTCCCTTCTCAGGAAAGCCCCGAAGCCACAGATGAGAGGTATGGATATTATTGCGCAAACGGTATATCTGGCAATCTGGGGGAAGCAAAAGTAGATTTGCTGCTAAGGGATTTTGATAAAACTAATATGGAAAAAAGAATAAAAACAGTAGAGTCAGCAGCTAAAACATTAGAGCAGCTATATCCGGGAAGCTCGGTAGATCTATCTTTTAAAAGACAATATGGGAATATGGCAGATTATATTGGCAAAGAAAGTTTGGGAATAAAATTGCTTTTTGAGGCTGTAAAAAAGTGCGCAGCAGATCCTGTTGAAAAAATAATACGGGGTGGAACAGATGGGGCAAGGCTTAGCGAGATGGGTATTCCCTGTCCAAATATTTTTACAGGCGGGCATAATTATCACAGCAGGGAAGAGTGGGCTGTCCTTTCCTCTATGGTTAAAGCTTCAAATGTAATTATTTGCCTTGCAGAACTTTGGGCTAATTCCGGAAAATAATATATTTTTACTCACGATTAATAAAAAAATAGCGAGTGGCTAAAAATTTGACAAAACAATAGCCTTTTTCAATAAAAAGAATTGACACAACTAAATGCAAATTATTATTTTAATTATTGTTTTAATATACTATTGATGTTAAAATTATAGTGAGAAAATGTGTTTAAAACATTTCGCTATAATAATACTAGTTTGTCTCATTGTTTCCTGCGCAGGGCCATTGGATTCAACCGGATCTGATGAAGTAATACAACTGTTTACAATAAAAAATGGATCTGTACTTGAAACAGGCGCAGCTTTACCTGTAACTCTTGTTTATAATGAATCTGAATATTTGTTTGATTACCTTAACATATTGCTTTACGATGATGCAGGAACAGAACTTGCCTTAAATAAAATAGAAAGAAGTTATGTTAGTAGTAACAGAAAAAGAGAAGTAATACTGCCTGAAAATCTTGAAAAAGGAATTTATCATGTAAAATTTGAAGTTTACAACCAGGATAAATTAGTTTTTTCAAATATAACAAACTTCTTTAATGAAAAGAGTTCTTACAGAATTAATAATATTCAGTCTTATCCTCCAAATCCTGCCCCAGGGGAAAAAGTCCTTCTTATTGCTGATTTTGCTACTAACGCAGATGGTTTTTCTGATCCCTATTTTAGATGGATAATTGGTAAAAATATTGTTTCTGAGGGTTATAACTCAAAAGGGGCAAATAAATATAGTTGGACAACTCCAACTGTTGAAGGGGCATATTCAATAACTGTTGAGCTTTTCCCTTTTAAGCCTTTGGACAAAGCTTTTGAAAAGTTCAGTTCAGCTATATATAAAACATCAGCTGTTATTGTTTCTGAATCCAATAGAATGAAATCAAGAGAATTTCTCCCCGAAGCATCATATTCCACACTTTTTCACTTTAGAGGCGAAATTTCCGACTCCGGGTATCTGGATGCCGATAATGGTAATTTTAAAATAATTGGAGAACCTTCGCCTGATTTCAGGGGTGGAATATATGGATATTATTTTGAAAAAGATGAATGTATTGAAATCCCAAACATAGTAATTCCTTTTTCAAAAGAGGGTGTTTTACAGCCATTTTCAATAAAACTTAAATTTATAGATGATTATTCAAACTCTTCCGATCTTTCACAAGGTTTTCCTTTTTTTAATACTTACTCGGAAGATGAAAATTTCAGAATTTCTGTAGGTCAGGATAGCAGGACTCTATATTACTGTGAAATTGTTTCAGGGACAAATAAATTCAAAAGCAAAGCATATCGCAGCATGAGCACTTTAAATGACATACTAAATCTTACTGTTTCTTTTTATCCCAACAATAATTCATGCGCTATTATATGGATAATGAATGGAGAAACTGTTTGCCGTGAGGATATCCCATTTTTGCCTGTTTTCCCTAACCGGCCGGGGAGCTCTGGGAAAACTACAATAGGCAGCGGATCATGCCCCTTGCTTTTTGATGAAGCAGGTGTCTATACAAGAACTATTGATGGAAAAAATTCAGTAGCTCCATTTTGTTTTAGAGATTATAATTCGGAAATATTTGGCAAAAGCCTCATTTTTGCAGAGGGATTTGAATATATGGAAAACATTTCACCTCTTAAAAATGATGGCGCTGTAGTTAATAATGGCCTGGCTGTTCTAAAACCGGGCGGATGGATCTGCGCAGGCGCTAAGATCAGCTTATCCGGCAATATGGAAGTAAGTATTATAGCAGGCGATTGCGCTATTGTAATAAGAGATCCATCGGGTGTTGATATTTTTTCGCGCAATATAAAAGAAGGGAGTGAAAATTTTATAATTAATAATATTACTTCCGGAAATTATGATATTTATATCTTAAATAATTATGAAACCAAGACAACTTTTATTGACAGTGTATTAATTACTAAAGTACACTAACGGTAAATTAAAATTAATTTCAAATTTATAGGCTGGCAATTATAAATATGATAAAAAAAAACTTATCGCTATAATCTTTTTCCTTTTTACATTTTATTTATATTCTGTTGAACATAATAAAGAGCTCATTTCTGTCTATTACGGCGGTCTTACATGGACAAGTTTGCCGCAGGATATAGGTCTGTCAGAAATAGATTTTATAGACTTATTGATAGAAGAGAATAAAAATATATCATCATCTATAAATAAAAGTTTTATAGATATGCTTGATGCTTCGGGAATTTTTAATATTTTTGATTATTCAGAGTCATTGCCATCGGAAAGTAATGTTGAGCAAGTTAAAAAAATGCACAGATATTCAATTTGTCCCGAAATAACAGAATTTGATATTACAGAATCAGAAACAAGCGGCCTTTTTTTAAAGCTCACCATAAATTTTACAATTGAAAATTATATAAATGATACCAGGAAAGACCTTTCTGTTTCTGCGATAGGCTGGGGTAAAAACAGGAGAGGGGTAATAGCAAACAGCCTTGATAAAATTATTAACCAGTTTGAATATGTTGTGGCTGAATTTGAGGAATTGGCAGATAGTTTCAGGATAGTTGATATATATCAGGGGAGCGTAATAATTAATAAAGGCAAGAATAGAAAAATTAAAAAAGGCGATTTTCTTTATTCTTATGATTATCAAACAGGTAAAAAAACAGGAAATTTCGTAATAGAGAGAGCAGACCAGAAATTATCATATGCGAGAATTCTGGATACAAAAGTAGAGCCAAAAACAGAAGATCCATTGAAGTCATATAATTATATAGGTATTTTATCAGAGACATATGTAAATTCTTTTTCAGGAAAATTTTTTTCAGGATATCTAAGAGGAACCAAAATTATTTGGGCAAGATGGCTCTTTACTGTTAACCCTG
>WRFK01000095.1 GCA_009778835.1 Spirochaetaceae bacterium | reverse complement strand
TGCGGGGAATGCTTCTTCACCGGGAATTTCCTCAAGACGGCCGGACATCTCTCTCATCGCTTGCGCCCATCTTGATGTTGAGTCTGCAAGAAGAAGTATATTAAGACCCATCTGCCGGTAATATTCCGCAAGAGTTACAGCTGTATATACAGAAGCTTCTCTTGCCGCAACAGGCATGGAGCTTGTATTACATATTATTATTGTTCTTTCCATAAGAGAACGGCCTGTTCTGGGGTCCGTAAGCTCCGGGAATTCCTTAAGTGTCTCAACAACCTCACCGGCTCTTTCACCGCATGCTGCAATAATTACTATATCTACTTCTGCATTTCGGCTTGTTATCTGCTGTAAAACTGTTTTTCCTGCGCCAAATGGACCAGGTATACAATAAGTACCGCCCTTTGCAACAGGAAAAAATGTATCTATAAGTCTTAGTTTTGTAATCATTGGATCAACAGGTTTTAGCCTTTCTGCATAGGCATCTACTGCTCTTTTTACAGGCCATTGAAATTTCATTGTAAGAGAAAAAACTTTTCCTTTTGAATCTTCAACTTCTGCAATTTTATCATCTACTGTGTAGGAGCCTGCGCCAACAACTGATTTTACTTTATATGTGTCATACATATTAAATGGAACCATTATCTGATGGCTGAAAATTCCTTCAGGAACAGAACCAATGGAATCTCCCCTGGCTATTGTATCTCCTGCTTTTACGCAAGGTGTAAAATCCCACTTTTTATTGGGCAAAGGATCTAAATAAATACCTCTTTTAAGGAAAAACCCCTGTTGTTCCGCAAGTTTTGGAAGAGGGTTTTGAAGACCATCAAAAACCTGCCCCAAAAGACCGGGACCTAAAGTTACTGCAAGAAGATCTTCTGTAAGTTCTACATTATCTCCAATACCAATACCGCGGGTCATCTCAAAGACCTGCATATCTGCTCTGTTACCTTTTATTCTGATAACTTCTGATTTAAGACTGTTCTGTCCTTCTGCTGTGACTACCTTAACATACCCTACTTCATTCTGGAGAACTTCGCCTTCAAACTCGATAGTTACCATGTTGCCGCTTACTCCGACAACCTTACCACTACTTTTTATATCAGCCATAAAATACCCCTACAACAAATATTCCTCATTCCCATTTTTCTATATTCTTCTAAAAAATTACAAACATCTATTTTAGTTTGTAAAAATATATTCAATATTTTAACTGTTTTCCTGCGTACTGTTTTTATCATGAATAACAGTATAAATCTCTGAAAAAGCAGTTTTCCCTTTTTCCTTATTAATTTGTAATTTTCTTTGTAAAATCTGTAATTTTAAAAAATAGACAATAACTTTAACAATATCAAAATAATGTCCTACCTCAATCTCTTCCAAATAATCCCATCTTGCTTTATTTAAAATCAATTCAGCATCAAGAGGGGAGGATGCCTGAAATATTTCACGCGCAATTTCAAGAGTAGCTGTTTCAAATTCTCCATCAACAATATATTTTTCACCATCCTGTGCTTTTTTACTTGCCCTCATTTTTACAAGTTCATTTCTAAGGGTTCTCTCCCAATTGTTCCATTTTTCGAGAGCCTTATTTGCCGGTTTTTCTTCAACAGGGATAAGTTTTGAATTTTTTACAGTGTTGTAATCTTTTTCGGTTAATATTTGCCCATAAGAATCAAAAAATTCTTCTTCTGACATGGGATTTTCCATATCGTAAGAGAGCATGGGTAGAGAAGCAACTAAATAATAATACAGATTTGCCAAGGCTTATGCCCCCGCTTTCCCTTTGACCCCTTTTTCAAGCAGAGCCGAAAGCCTGGGATTTAAATACTCTGAAAGCACCTCTGCGATTCCTTCAGCTGAAAAATTATGATATGCAGAGCCATCTTTTACAGATACAAGAAAACCCGCATCAAGTTGTGAGGAAAGTTTTATATCAAAACCTTTTTTAATCTGTTCAGCCAATTTTGATTTTAATCCTTTCTCTACTTTTTCATAATCTTTTTCAGAAAGCAGTATTTTAAGATTTGAAACATCTCCATTCCAGGAAGTAATCAGTTTAGCAATTGCATCGCCTAAGATTTTTTCATCCATTGCACTGGCAACTTCGCTTTTTACGATCACATTAAAAAGATCTGTTATTTTTGACTGAAGGTTTAATACAAGGTCTCTTCCTGCCTGGCTCAATGCTTCTTTTCCTGAATTTTCGAACCTAAGCGCGTCTTCTTTCCCTTTTGCAACTATCTGGGCAGCTTCTTTTTTGGCTCTTTCAAGAATTTCCTGAGATTTTGCTTCGGCATTTTTAATTATTTCAGCAGCTTTAGATTCAGCAACGTTTACACCATCGCTTTTAATCTTATCAATTAGTTCCTTAAGTTGGACTTCCATAAAACATTCCTCGCATACGGTGAATTTATATTCTAATATTCATTTAGCAGGCACAAAATGTCAAGTAAATAATAATCATCTGTGTAATATATTATAGATAATTAATATTTTTGGAACAATTTAAAAATATTTCCGCTACTTTCGATATTGCTTTATCCGCAGAAGGTATAGATAAAATCTTTTTCTTCCTGATTTTATATTTTTTAATTTAAAACATATTGACAACAGAGATAAAAAAAAGTACTCTATCTGTGAAATATTTCACAGATAGAGATTAAAATAAAGCAATATGAACCTAAATATACCTATTCCGGCAATTGAAAGATTAACAAAGCTCTTTAGCCTTTTACAAAAAATTAAAATAGAAGGCAAAGAGAAAATATCTTCTGCGGAACTTGGCTCTCTTACAGGGTTTCATGCGCACAATATAAGAAAAGATATAAGCATGATAGGCGCTCTTGAGAGCGGGAAAAATGGATATGACCAGGAAAGCCTTGAAAATGTTATAGGCAATACTTTTGGGTTTAAAAGAAAGAAAAGAGCTTGTGTTGCAGGGCTTGATATGCTTGGCGCTGCAATGCTCAACAACCCCGATGCAGGTTCTTCGGAATTTGAAATAATAGCAGGTTTTGACAGCAATACAAACAGGATGGAAATGATTTCAACAAAGGTTCCCCTTTTCCATCTCTATGAAATAGAAGAAAAAGTAAAAGAGCTTGGGATAGAGTATGCAATACTTGCAGTCACTCCGGAAAATGCAATCAAAACAGCAGAAAGGCTTGTTACAGGGGGAGTAAAAGGGATACTTAATTTTTCGCCCATAATTATTGCGCCAAAAAATGGCGTTCAAATAAGGAATATATATCTTGTTGAAGAATTAAGGCTGCTTTCTGCATTGGATGCAGCAAATTCACAGCAGTTAAAAAACAATATTTAAAAGGAGATAAAGTATGGACAGAGTATTTAATTTTGCCGCAGGGCCTTCAATGCTTCCGCTTGAAGTTTTAAAAAAAGCACAATCAGAACTGCTCAGTTTTAATAATGCAGGGATGTCTGTAATGGAGATGAGCCACAGATCAGCAGCTTTTGAAGAAATAATAAATAAAGCCGAAGAACTTGTGAGAGAACTTATGGATGTTCCTGAAAATTATTCGGTAATGTTCCTACAGGGAGGGGCATCAACACAATTTGCAATGGTTCCCCTTAATCTTTATAAGAATAAAAAAGCTGATTACATTGTAACAGGAGCATGGGCAGACAAAGCAGCGCAAGAAGCTCAAAAATATGGCGAAGTAAGGGTATTGGCATCTTCAAAAGATAAAAATTTTTCATACATTCCAAAGGTTAAGGATTTTAACAAGGATTCCGACTATGTTCACATAACAATGAATAACACAATTTACGGTACCCGCTACACATGGATTCCCCAAACAGGGGGCATTCCTCTTGTTGCGGATATGTCTTCAAATATCCTTTCAGAACAGGTTGATGTATCAAAATTCGGACTTATCTACGCAGGAGCGCAAAAAAATCTTGCGCCATCCGGGATAACTCTTGTTATTGCAAAAAAAGATCTTATTGGAAGCAGCATGGATATTACACCAACAATGCTGCAGTACAAAATACATGATGAAAATAAGTCTCTATATAATACACCTCCATGCTTTATCATATATATACTTAAACTTGTTCTTGAATGGCTTAAAAAAGAGGGCGGCGTTAAAGCCATGGAAGAAAAAAATATTAAAAAAGCATCTCTCCTTTACAACTTCCTTGACAATTCAAAACTGTTTAAGGGAACAGCAGCAAAAGAAGACAGATCTCTTATGAATATCCCTTTTATTCTCCCAAATGATGAGTTAAACAAAAAATTTATTGATACAGCAAAGAAACAGGGATTTGTGGAACTTAAAGGGCACAGGTCTGTAGGAGGAATGAGGGCAAGTATCTATAACGCAATGCCTGTTGAAGGTGTCAAAGAGCTTGTAGAGATTATGAAAAAATTTGAAAAGGAAAACAGCTAATGTATAAAATACAAACTTTAAACAAAATATCGCCGGTTGGGCTTAATCTTTTGCCAAGAGAAAAATTTGAAACCGCATCTGAAATATTAAATCCAAATGCAATAATTTTAAGAAGCTTTAATATGCATGAAATAGAGATACCGGAATCTGTTCTTGCAATAGCAAGGGCAGGAGCAGGGACAAACAATATACCTATTCCAAAATGTACAGAAAGAGGAGTTGTTGTTTTTAATACTCCGGGCGCAAATGCAAACAGTGTTAAGGAAATTGTTATTGCCTCAATAATTATTTCGGCAAGGAACTTAAGCAATGCAATTACATGGACAAAATCTCTTGCAAACGCAGGAGATGAAACTCCAAAACTTGTAGAAAAAGGGAAATCTCTTTTTGCCGGAACAGAAGTAAAAGGCAAGCGGCTTGGAGTTATAGGACTTGGCGCAATTGGAGTAATGGTTGCAAATGATGCTGTTTCGCTTGGCATGAAAGTAACAGGATATGATCCATTTATTACCGTAGAAGCTGCATGGGGTTTATCAAGAGATGTAAAAAAAGGGATAAGCCTTGATAATGTTCTTGCGAATTCCGATTTTATTACAATGCATATGCCGCTTAACGATGACACAAAAGGGATATTAAACAAAAATAAATTCAAGCTCATGAAAAAGGGAGTCCGGGTACTCAATTTTTCCCGCGGCGGACTTGTAAACAATGCTGATCTTAAAGAAGCTCTTGCGGAAGGGATAGTGACATACTATGTAACAGATTTTCCGGAAGAAGATCTTATCAAGATAGATAATGTTATATGCATTCCCCACCTTGGAGCATCTACAGAAGAAGCAGAGGAAAATTGCGCAGAAATGGCAGCGCTGCAAGTAATGGATTTTCTTGAAACAGGGAACATAAAAAACTCTGTAAACTTTCCGGACTGCAGAATGGAGTTTAACGGAAAAACAAGACTTGCTATCAAATAAAAATGTTCCCAATATAATAGCGCAGATTTCATCTGCTCTTGCTGAAAATAAAATAAATATCAGTGAATATTTTAATAAGCACAGAAACGAAGTTGCTTATAACCTTATTGACACAGATTCAGATATCTCCGAAGATGTTGTTAAAAAATTAAAAACAATAGCAGGAATTATTTCTGTAAGGAAAATAGAGATACCAAAGGTATAATTATTATTGATTATTGACTTTAAACCTATAGGAGGTTTTATCTTAATGAAGAAATTAGTATTAAAAGGAGTGGCAATTATAATGTTATTTTCACTGGCTGCAATTGACAGTTTTGCGCAAACTTCAAACTTACCGGAAGGATTGTATGCTGAAATAGATACCAGCAAAGGCAAAATTATTATTAATCTTGAATTTGAAAAAACGCCAATGACTGTTGCAAATTTTACAGGGCTTGCAGAAGGCAAAATATATGATAAACAGGATGCAGGAAAACCTTTTTATGATGGGCTTATATTTCACAGAGTAATAAAAGATTTTATGATTCAGGGAGGATGCCCTTTTGGAAAAGGGACAGGAAATCCCGGGTATGTATTCCCCGATGAAATTGATCCCTCTCTTAAGCATTCAGGTCCCGGCATTTTATCAATGGCAAACAGCGGGCCAGGTTCCAATGGAAGCCAATTTTTTATTACACATGTTAGTACACCATGGCTTGATGGAAAACATACTGTTTTTGGTAAAGTAGTTAGTGGACAGAAAGTTGTTGATTCAATAATCGAAGGAGATAAAATCAATTCAGTTAAAATTATCAGAGTAGGAAAAAAAGCAGAAGCTTTTAAAAATGATCAACAAGCTTTTCAGGACTATCTTAAACAACCTGAAGAAAGAAAAAGACAGGAAAAAATTGTTCTTGAAAAATGGCCAAATACAAAGAAAACTAAAACCGGTCTTATGTATATAGTTGAAAGAG
>WRFK01000094.1 GCA_009778835.1 Spirochaetaceae bacterium | reverse complement strand
CAGCGTATCGCAGCTTTGCTAAATAATTTTCTCTCTTGACTCTGGTACACAATTAGCTGAAGTTCAATAAAAAGTCTTCGATATTTAAATGTTTTATCCCATTTCTGCTCATATTGATTTTATCCATGCTTAAAACATATTTTGGGTAATTATCATTGATCTTTTCTAAATTTCCAAATTCCCTTTCTCTGGTTGTTTCTTGTTCAAGAAGATAACATACCTGAAAATATATAGTTTCGCTGTTTTTTACCGCGACAAAATCAATCTCTTTTGCATCATCGACAGTTCCAACTGTAAGTTTGTAACCCCAACGTTGTAATTCCAAACATACAATGTTTTCCAGTACTTTTTCTATGTCCTGATTGTTTTTGCCGTAAATAGCTTCACGCATACCGTGGTCAACAACATAGAGTTTTTCATTCACTGTCAGTATTTTTTTTCCTTTTATTTCCTGTCTTTGCAGACGGTAAAACAGATGGGCATCCTCACATGCCCTAATGTAATTCAATACCGTGTCTGTGCTGACTTTTCTTTTTTCATTTTTAAAATATTTTGCGATTGAATTTGCCGAGAAGGTTTGTCCTATGTTGGCTAAAACATAGGTAACAATGCGATCCAGCAAATCTACATCCCGTATATTATTCCGTTTTACCACATCCTTTAGGATTATAGATCCGTATACATCATCTAAATATTGTTGTATGGATTTTTTATCATCTATAATATTGGTTAAAAACGGCATTCCGCCAATTTCCAGATAATCAAAAAAAGAATGTTTTTTATTGATCAGTTTAAATTCGGCAAATGAAAACGGATAAATTGTAAATTGCACATAACGACCTGCTATGAAGGTGGAAAGTTCACCAGAAAGCAGTTTTGCATTTGAGCCGGTAATATAGATATCGGCATCAAAGTCAATACGAAAAGAATTGATAACTCCTTCCCAATTTGGAAGCTCCTGGATTTCATCAAAAAATAAATAAAACTTTTCCTTGCATTTTCCAACTTCAGCAGTAACGAATTTATAGAGCGTATCTGGATCTTTATATTTATCATTTTTTTTGCTTTCAAAATTAATAAAAATACTTCGCTTTGGACAATTTATCTCTTTACATAGCAAATCAAGTATTACAGATTTACCGCTGCGCCGGATACCGGTTAGAATTTTGACAACATCTTTCCCGATAAACGGACGAATCTGTTTCATATACAATTCACGCTTAATCAAGAACAATCTCCTTTTCTTGTAATATACTATCGTTTATAAACGATAGTCAAGTGCGTATTTAGTGATTTATCGACTATAATCGAAATAATGCAATTTGATATTTTACTACATACAGAGAGTTTGAGTCTGGCATTACGGCAAAGAGTAATGGTTTCTTTTTATTGTCCAAAAATATGCATTTTGCTTTTGTCAATAAGGAAACAGCAATGATCTCACTCCAGCAGCCAATCAATAATATTTATTCGTTTTATGCCATTTACAGAGGAGTTGTCAAAGTCAAGCGTTAGTAAATATTTGGGATAGTTATCGTTTATATTTTTAAAAGCCTGTATTTCTCTATTCAGTGTTTTTTCATCCGAAACTGTATAAGCAACCTGGTAATACTCTCTTTCGTTGTTGTTTTTTTGAACCATAAAATCTATTTCTTTATCTTTATTTTTGCCAATAAAAATCTCTCCACCTCTGCGAAGCAATTCAAAATAAACAACATTTTCCAGTTTATGTCCCAAATCCGAGTCAAATTTATTTTCAAACGAAATTTGTCTAAGCCCCAAATCCACAAGATAAAATTTATCATTAGTAGTCAATAATTCCTTACCCTTAACGTCATATCTTTTTGCCCTGTAAAGTACAAAAGACTGGCAAAGATAATCCAAATAATTTTTTATGGTATTATGTGAAATATTTTTATCGGAATTTTTATTCAAAGTCGCTGCAATATTTGAGGCTGAAACAGGGCTGCCAACGGAATTAAATACAAAATCTATAACTCTTTTTAAATTATATGAAACTCTTAGCTTATATCTCTGTGAAATATCTTTGTTTATTACTGTGTCATAAATATTGCGAATATAATCATTAACAAGTTCCGGTGCTGTTTGTGAAAGATTTACTGCTTCGGGAAAATGGCTTGTATTTATATATTGTCTGAATAATTTATCGGTATTCGCTTCTTTACAAAAAGCTTCTCTGTATTCTGCAAATGAATATGTAGTTACATTTATTGTGATGTAGCGGCCCGTAAGCAATGTAGATAATTCCCCGGAGAGTAGTAAAGCATTGGAACCTGTGATATACAAATCTATATTTTTCTTTACGAACAAGCTATTTACCATTTTTTCAAAATTTTCGACCATCTGAATTTCATCTAAAAATATGTAATAGTTTTCTTTTTTGTTTGCTTTTTTTACTATTTCATCATAAAGAGCTGTCCAGCTTGTTAAATGCAAGTTTTCTCTTTCTTCAAAATTTATAAAAATTATATTTGATTTTTTTACTCCTGATTTCAATAATTCATTTTTGAATAATTCCAATATAGTAGACTTGCCTGAACGCCTGATTCCTGTAATAACCTTTATTAAATCCTGATTTTTTAATAATCGCAGTTTTGCTAAATAATTTTCTCTCTTGATCATATAAATCCCTTATTGACAAAAAATATAATATTTGTTGGTTTTTGTCAATAAGAAAACAGCGGATCGAAGTAAAACTTTAGTGAAATGAAAAGGAAAAGGGACAACATTTAAAATTGTCCTTGGTAAAACAGCCAGGTAAACAATCAGCAGATGGCAATGAGAAATTTATTTAAAGAAGGGCAGATGTTTTTATAAGGGAAGTAAAGACACACGAGTCTTGCGAGGATCTATAGTAATAAGAGCGCCGTGGTCAATATCTGCAGTGAGCATTTTAATTGCATTAACTACTATACTGCCAATTCTATTAGGACCAAGAGTGCCAGCTCTAATCTGTATGACACTAGGTTTTTTACCATGGGTAATAGCAAGAATAAAACCAAAATCAAGATCATTTGTCAGAATAGTAAGATCCTGAACTTTTGCGTATGTTATGATTTCAGCGTCAGGAGCATCTGGAGAACTGATAGATGACCAATGTATTGCTTCTATACCATTTTTGATCAGATAATCAGCCCAACTCGGAGAAAGGTTCATGTCTACAAGGATTTTCATGCTTCAGTGAGGGCAACCTCACGCCATTGAGAAAGAGCAGCAGCATATCGCAGTGCTTGCATAATATCATCCCGTTCAAGGTATGGATAATCAGATAGGATTTCATCGATACCAACACCAGCGCCAATTTGCCCAACAATCATACCAACAGTAACGCGCATACCTCGAATGCAGGGTTTGCCGCCCATTACTGCGGGATTTTGAGTTATACGGTCAAAGTTATCATCAAACATATTATGAAAATAACATATAAAATTGAAAAAAACAAGGGAAAAAAGGGTGAAGGGCAGTACACAGTTAGCAATGAGCTTAATAAACTGCTTGCATTATGGAAAAATGCAAGGTAGAATTGTGAATGAGCAATTTGTGAAACGTGCAGCACCCATGTTGCAAAAAAATTATAAATTTTAACACTTTTTTTCTAAAAAATTGCCACTTGGCACAAATATTGCTCTCTCTCTCTCTCTCTCTCTCATAAATTTATTTAACAGAAGAAATTATTCAAAAGAATTTAAAATATCTCTTTGCAAACAAAATAAATACAACAACTCTTTATACATAAATAACTCACTTAAAAATTATCCGGAGGCAAAAAATGGATAAAATAAAAAATAAACAATAAACAATAAACAAAGATTACTGCTTGCTGTTACTATATTATTGCTAATTGTTGGTTGCGCATTGTTAATTAGTTCGTGCGATCTTTTTAACGCGCCAAAACAGCCAGATTATCTTTCCAAAATAGACGCAGATATAGCATGGGCAAATGCGGCAAAGATAACTGTTACAGTTGCTTATCCTCCGGAATGGGGCGTTAGTCCCCAGCGCGGAACAGGAAGCTGCGGAGATACCCGTGTGGGTTATCCCTTTGATGTTGAGTTTGACCCTTATGCGGAATATGCGTTGCTTAGGTGGGAAGCCTACGCAACCCAATCCTTGCCCGGAAACTGGCTCACTGTATCTGACCCCGAAGCTGTTTTACTAAGCAAAGCGCGCAAAATTGATAACCCGAGCTTGCCCATAATGAGCCAAAGCGGAGGCAGCGGCAAAGTAACTCTCTACAGTTCCGAAGATGTGACACTTATACCGTTTTCCAGGGAACAGCCGAGGGTTGTGCAATCTGTTCCTGACGCGACAATGGAAAAACAATGGAGCAAAAGCAGCATTGTACCCGATACGGGAAGCATGGGAAAAGTACCCTGCTGTAACTGTTCCAGCATCAGGCGACAACCTGCCTGAAATGCCTGAGTGGGATGCTATCGGAAAAGCGCTTGAAAAAGAGATAAATATTTTTAGACAGAAATAGATGTAATATCATTTTAAAAACTCACATAGCCCTAAGAAAGCACGGGAAAAAAATACTTGACAATTAGTAGCTTATATGCTACATTATTATTGTGAAGATACGGAAAACAAATATCTATAAAACATGAAAAAAATAACAGTAAGCGATTGGAATTTGGCAGACGAAATAAATACCAAAGAAGATGTAATAGGTATTATTGAAGCAGCTCTTGAAGAAAATGATACAGAGCTTTTATTGTCTGTGATCGGTGATATAGCTCGCTCTAAGGGTATGGCTCAGGTTGCCAGAGAATTAAACTTAAACAGAGAAAGTCTTTATCGTTCTCTTTCCCAAGATGGCAACCCATCATTTAACACTATTGTTAAAGTTTTGGACAATTTAGGCTTTCAGTTAAGCATCAAACAAAAAGTTTTAACATAACCTTTGATTGACATTCAATAAAAAATACTTAAACTATATATATGTTCGTATCGGTAAACTATGAGCTTTCAAATGATGATACTATAAAAAAAGTAAGAGATATTCTTATTTTTTATAGATTTAAAGAAGTCCTTAAAAATGTCTTTGAATCTGAAGCAATACAAGAAAACACATTAAAAAGACTTAAGAGGGATATAGACAGGGTTACAGACCATTTCGACAAAGTAAGGTTTTATCAATATCCTTATGAAGAGCAGTTTGCAATATCTTTACTGGAAAAAAAGAAATGGAAAAAAATGATATTAAAATGAGGTAAAATAGTAGATGTTACTTGATTATAAGATTCCTTTAAATAAAATAGTTGACAATATTTCCGCTTCCTGGAGGCATCTTTGACCCTGATAATAAAAAGAAAGAGTTGGAAGGGCTTGAAAAAGAGACATATACAGAAAATTTCTGGGAGGACAGAAAAAAAGCAGAAGAGACCTTATTAAAACTAAAAAGACTTAAGGAAGCCTTTATCCCATGGGAATCTCTTTTTGGAGAAGCTCAGGATACAAAAGAACTTTTCGACATAGCTATTTCGGAAAAAGATGACTCTCTTGAAAAAGAGATAGCTGAAAGCATAAATAATCTTGAAAACAGATATTCAGAACTTAGAACAATCCAACTGCTTGGTGAAGAAATGGATAATGCATCTGCTTTTTTAACTATACATTCAGGAGCAGGGGGAACAGAAGCATGCGACTGGACCAGTATGCTTTATAGAATGTATATGAGGTGGGCTGAAAGAAAAGGTTTTTCTGTTGAAATTATAGATATTCTGGAAGCAGAAGGGGGATTAAAATCTGTTACAATGCAGATTAATGGGGAATTTGTGCATGGATACCTTAAAGGGGAATCCGGAATTCACAGGCTTGTAAGAATCTCTCCCTTTGATTCAAATGCCAGAAGACACACCTCTTTCGCAGCAGTTTATATTTATCCTGTTATAGAAGATGATATAGAGGTCGATATAAGACCGGAAGATTTAAGAGTAGATACTTACAGGGCTTCTGGCGCAGGCGGCCAGCATGTAAATAAAACAGATTCAGCAGTAAGAATAACACACCTTGAAACAGGATTTGTGGTACAATGTCAAACAGAAAGAAGCCAGCATAAAAACAGGGCAAATGCAATGAAAATGCTTAAGTCAAAACTTTATGAATATTATAAACAGAAACAGGAAGAAGAGAATGAAAAATTCAGCAAAGAAAAAAAAGATATTGCCTGGGGCAGCCAGATCCGTTCCTATGTTTTTCAGCCTTATACAATGGTAAAGGACCACAGGACAAAACACGAAATTGGAAATATACAAAGTGTTATGGATGGTAATATTGATCCATTCATAGAAGAATATCTTAAATTTATATGGAAAAATAAAGAAGAATGAAATCAGGTGTTTT